>CAZCVM010000046.1:733-1832 GCA_964501965.1 uncultured Leptospiraceae bacterium
ATCATTTTATCGATATGGAAATGGATATCTTTATTGTCTTCAAATAAATTTTTTGTTTCTATCGCCATTTTTTCCTCCTGGTTTATGGTTTTTGGCAATTCAAATGCTTTGTTTGTTTTACTGTCATGGGTTGAAAAATATCAACGCATTGGGTACAGCAAAATAAATAAAACAATCATTCTATCTGAACAGCATTAATCACAGTGCAGATTGCAAGACCAATACTGTCTAAAAATCAAGTCGTTTTGCACAAAAATGTTGTTGTGTCTTATTGTCCCTAATGACCTTTGGGTACAAAATATTTCTGATCCAATGGGCCAATAGGGACATTGCTGGAACATTGCGTATACAGACAAGAAAAATCTTTGTATTATGTGTTTTTTTTGAAAGATTAATTCATTTTTTTTCTTTTTTTTCTTTTTTTGCAGAATAAATATGAAATTTATGGAAGCTTATGTATGAATGATAGCGAATTTGTAAAAAATAATGATACGGGCATTGCCTTGCTGGATGGCCGTATCCTGGTGCCTTCGGCTATTCGTGTATTGTTTTGGGATATGGATCATACATTGATTGCCAATGATTGTGATGTTTCCTGGAAACAGTTTTTGCGAGATAAAAAGATGGCGGGTATTGTGGATTGGCTGGAAAGCAAATGGCATTTTGCTATGTACCGCATGGGAAGGTTGAATACCAAACGGTTTGGTGTTTATCAATTGAAACAATTGAAAGGAAAAAGCAGACAGCAAATGCAGCCATTGTTTCAGGAGCATTTTGACAATTATGTAAAGCATACTTTGTATGATGAAGTGATTCCCATGAAAGAACAGGCCAGGCAATTTGGTTTGGAAATTGTGCTTCTGACAGCGACAAACGCGGATATTGCCGCTCCATTGGCAGAGTATTTGCGGCTAGATGGTTTATTGGCTACCAATACAGCTATGGATAAAGCGCGTCCGGATGTATTTTCCGGCAATATCGAATGGCCGCCTTGTCTTGGTGAGTACAAATTGCAGTGTATTGAGAATTATATGGCGCAAAAAAACATGACGTTAAAGCAAGCGAGTTATTGGGGAGACAGCCGGAGCGATATACCGGT
>CAZCVM010000046.1:1842-10171 GCA_964501965.1 uncultured Leptospiraceae bacterium
AAAAAAGTCGGATTTGCGGTTGCGTGCAATCCTATGCCGGTTTTGCAAAAAGAAGCGCGAAAATTTGGCTGGCCGCAATTGTTTTTTACAAAACAAAGCTAAAAATTATTTGCATTTTTGCGTGGTTTAAATTTTTTATCATTTTTTTACATTTTTGAAAAAGGGTATGCAATGGCCGATTATTTAGAAGGTTTAAAACGAGAAGTAGCAGAGATTAAGTTTTTGATCCATGATTTGCGCGTGGACAAATTTGTGAACAATATTATTCATTTTCATGTTACATTGAATACGGATTTGGAGATTTATAATGTTGAGCAGGCTCAGGCGCTGCACAATGAAGACCTCAAAGAACTAAAAGAAAAAGCTGTTTTGATGCGCAAGGCACTCCAATCCTATCACAATGCAGTGCATAGTTATTCGCCTGAAAATACTATTTTGTCTTTGGGCCGTAAATATATTGACCTGACCCATGATATTTGTGAATTGATACTGAATCCTTTGTGGGGCCGTTCGGACAAAGTTCTTTCTTTTTTGCCGCGCGAAGCCAGGTCAGTGCAGTCCCGTAGCCACTATCGCAATTCTATACGCTGGATTTGCGGTGTTTTTTTTCGTATTAAGCATTTTTATGATGAGCTCAATAATATTGATTTTCGTCATGTCTTTGATATAGGCGAAGAAGTGTATTTTTTTACCCGCAATGTTATTTATGGCTATGCCACGGAAAAAAGCAGTTCACGGGTTGAGTTGATCATGGAAAATCTTCAATCTGCTGCGGTCAGCGGCAATTTGTACCGGTTTCGGCGGATGTTTTTCAATTTAGTGATGAATTCGGTGGATGCTTTGACGCACAAAAGAGTGGGGATTATCAAAATCAGCACTGTATGTGACACAGAATCCGGCCATGTGACATTAATTGTCAGTGATGACGGCTCAGGCATTCCTCAGGAAAAAATTGACCGTTTGTTGGCAGATCGGGATACTCTGGACGGGGAGGTGCATTCTCTGGGTTTTGTGTTTGTCCGCGAAACAGTCAAATCCATGAAAGGAACCCTGGAAATCAATAGTGTGGTAGATAAAGGTACAGCCATTTCTATTTGCATTCCTTTGGAAAAAAATGAAAAACCGCGGGCTCGGGTTTTGACTCGCTGTGAACAGTATAATGTGGAAAGCGAAAAAGATTTGCCGTCACTGCAGGTTCGGCAAACCGATTTGCAGATATCAGAAATACGCCAATTGCAAGAGCGTTCCAGTGCTGTAGAAGAAGATAAAGGTATTTGGGCATCAAATCAGGATATTGCTGAACAAACAAAACCAAGTGCTGTCAGGCAAGTTTCTGTGGACACTGCGGACAAAGGCAGTACAGAAGACAAAAAGGATTATGGCCGCATTGTGTATGAGGATTACAAAAAATCTGAAGCCCAGTTTCCCGGAGCTATTTTTGCCATTGCTGTGAAGTCTGCCGGAGAAGTAGAATTTTTTACTCACCGGCCCTATGAAAAATATTGGAATATCAGCCATGAAGACTTGAGTCCGATGTACTATGAGTCCACGATCCGAGGACGTATCGAGGAAGATGACGCACAGCAACCGGAATTGATTTTGAAGTCTCCGATAAACCGTGCGGATTATTTTGAATTTAAAGAGGTAGATGTTTCTCCGGCAGACGTGGATAGATACATTGCGATGGTACATGATGAGTATATTTTGACAGCGCGGGCTTTGATCCGAACCGGCTTGCAAGGAGACATATTGACTCATGTGACAGATTTGACAAAGTTTTTTCCAGACCATGACAATCTTTTTTCAAAAGACCCGTTTCCTTTGCAGGAGTTGGCGGATCAATCTTTGAAAAGTGAATAGCACGCGTGATTTTTTCAGTTTTTTTTATGTTTCATTTGAGTTGTATTTGATTTATTTTTTTGATTTTATTTTTTTGATTTTATTTAGGATGTATATATAGAGTTAATGGGAGGTATCTTGTGCGCAAAGAAAAGTCATTTGCACATATTGACGATCCGTTGATTGTGGCGGATTTGTTTTCTGAAACAGTGGGAGGCGGCAGCAATACGTCCGCAGCTTTGGGCAATGGGTCATTGACAGTTGGAATCAGTCCATGGGGCGAGTTGGTGTATTTTCGATGGCCCAATCCATCTTTTTATGATCACCTGCGTTATGTGACGGAATCCTATAGTATGCTATCTGGTCTTTTGAGTGTCAAAGATGTGCGTATGGGCGCGGACGCCTTGAACGAAGATTGGCAAAAATATGGTAGACCCAGGGAAAAGTATCCTCATTTAGGAGCCAAGGCTGGTATTTGTCTGAATGAACAAAAAGTTTTGTGGCAGGATGAACCAGTGTGGTCCAGCCAGCGAAAGTATTTGCCGGAATGGTCGCATCTTTTGGAAACGCGATTGACTGGAAATGTAACAGATTCTGACAATGCAGAAATGTCCGTGCGTCAATGGGTGATGCCGGATGAAGATATTTTGATCCAGCATTATCTGATCGATGCACCAGAAGCGACTGCATTGTTTTTTCACGGCACATTTGCTCCCTGGATGACCAATCCCAATTCGATCACCAATCCGGATTCATCGCGGGCTGGATTTGCGGCTTTGTACAGTAAACAAGAACAAATGGTCTATTGGTTTTTCCCGGATACAGCGGATACAGCATTGATTAAACCTGATAAACCTAATAAATCTAGAAAATCAAAAAAACAAATCATTCGAGAATTGCGCGCCATGGATACTGGTTCTGGATTTACCAGTGAATCGCTGGATGCTGTTTGTGATGGTCAAGGGATATTTATTGCCATGGGCGCAAAAGAAAATATTGATCAATACCAAATAGGCGCGGACACTAACGGCAGGCCGGTTAGCAAAAATCATCCCGCAGGAGGCAGGCAAGACAGCGAAGATGGTCAATTGCAAGGCAATGCTTTGCATATTGGTCACGCGGACGCTGCCATAAAAATTGCTTTGCCTGCCAAAAAAAAGAAAGAAGCTATGATTGTGACAGCGGTGGCGCACACTGCAAAAGAGGCCAGTCTTATGGTGCGTCAGGCAAAGAAAAAGACCGTGACTAGCTTGCGAGATCGCGCGGAAAAAAAATGGAAAAAAGACGCAGATCAGATTTTTTTGCCGGCCAAGGCCTCCAAAGATGAGAAGCGTGTTGCCCGCAGATCGATTATCAATTTGATGGTGGGTCGCGACAAGAACACAGGTGCTATTGTGGCTGCGCCAACCCGTCAGCCATGTTATGCTTGTGATTGGCCTCGGGACGGTGCTTTTTATGATATGGCTTTGGATCTGGCTGGCAGACATGATTTGGTGCAAGACCATTTGCAATTTTATCGGCGGACGCAGCGGCGTGAGAATCGGGCTTTTAGCACTACCTGGCTGGCCAGTTTCCGATCGCCTTTTTTCAAACCCAGGGGTCATTGGTATGCCAATATGAATACCGATGGCAGCCCGGGATTTTTCAAAATCATTCCTATTGAAATTGATGAAACATCATTGATGGTTTGGAATATTTGGCGGCACAAACAATATGTGCCCAAAGCACAGCAAAAAGCATACCGTGAGTCTATGATAGACATGTTTTTGCTGGCAATGGAAGGTATCATGCCCTATTTGGATTGGAAAAACGGCTGGACCAAAAAAATCATGGAGGACGACAATCACAAGATTGCCGCCACCTTGCATGGCGCAAGTGCTGTGCTGACAGCACTTGCTTGCGCTGCGGATTTGGCTAAGGACTGGGAAATCGAAGCAGAAAAGCAACAATTGTGGCAAAAGGGCGCGTCTGTGCTGCGCCGGGGAATGCTCAAGAAAATCCAGGATCCCAAAACATTGGATCAGGCTGGCTGGCGCGGTCTGCAATGGAGTTTATTTCCAGCACCCTTATTTGAAGATTACCAAGATGAAGCTGCTGCGCCCTTTTTGGCCAGAATAGCGGAAGATTTGATTGAAAAGGTAATTTATAAAAAGGGTGGAGTGGGTTATTTGGGAGAACAGCTTTTTATGCTGGCTTACAGTACCCAGCATTTTGACAAAAAAAATGTGGCCGTTTCAGTGGTGCAGCAGCTCATAAATAAACATGGTATTCCAGAAAATAAAAAAAACCTGGTGGGATTGACCTTTCGCCGGTTGAAAAAGCAAGTTTTGGATTTATTTGTTTCCGAAGTACCTATGCCTGGAACAGACTGCTATGGAGAGCTGGGGCTGTGGACGGAACTGGCGGATAAAACGCTTTATGTCCAAAATAGAACGAGTATTCCGCATTTATGGAATGGCGTAACCGCGTATTTGTCTGTGGTTTCGTTTTATCAACCCAAATTGCTTTTACCGCTTAGACCGCCCATTCCAACAATATCCTAACAAAGATTGTATATTGTAGCAATGATTTAGTATTAATTAAAAAACAAGGAGGAAAAAATGAAAACAGGCAATGTACTTATTGGTCAATCAGGTGGTCCCACCTCAGTAATCAATTCCAGTTTATGTGGGATAGTGGAGACAGCATTATTGGAAGAAGCCTTTGGAACCGTGTATGGTATGCGTTATGGGATATCTGGTTTTATGGAGGAAAAATTAATTGTTTTCAATGATTTGGATAAAAATCTAATCAGCAATTTGCGTCAAACGCCCGGTTCAGCCCTGGGTTCGTCTCGTTATAAATTGCAAGATAAGGATCTGCCCAATATCCGTGCTTTATTGGAAAAATACAATATTCGCTATTTTTTTCTCATTGGCGGAAATGACAGTATGGACACTGTGCATCGAATAGAGAAATATTGCCGTGAAAACGGCTATGAAATGGCCGGCATTGGCGTTCCTAAAACCGTGGACAATGATTTGTTTGGTACAGATCACACTCCAGGATTCGCGTCTGCGGCCCGATTCAATATTTTATCTGTGCAACAGGCAGGTCGTTTGGCCAGTGATATGCAGCAAGTGGACCGGTACACAGTGTTTCAGACAGTGGGCCGTGAAGCTGGTTGGCTGGCTGCTTCCACAGCTATGGCCAAATCAAGTCCAGAGGAGGCACCGCATTTGATTTATATGCCGGAACGCCTTTTGCAAAAGGAAAAAGTGGTAGCTGAAGTCAAGTCTACTATAGAAAAATACGGATATTGCTTTATTGTCATTGGCGAAGGCGTAATGTGGGATGACAAAACACCTGTGTCTGCCAGTCAGACAAAAGACAGTTTTGCTAATGTTGAATTTGGTGCAATGGGGGGCTCGAGTGCCGCCATTAATCTGCATCAGTTGATCCATAAAGAAACAGGTTTTCGGGGCGAATTTCAGGTACCGGAATCTTTGCCAATGTGCGCTATAGATAGAGCCAGTGCGATTGATTTGCAAGAGGCGTATCAATGCGGGGTTGAAGCTGTAAAATATGCGCAACAGGGCAAAACCGGGGTCATGGTATCCATGAAGCGCGAATCAGGACAAAAGTACCAAATACTTTTTCAGGAAACTCCTTTGCATGAAGTGGCCATCCGCGCGAAGCCCATGCCGGATGAATATATCAACGAGCAAGGCAATTTTCCTACGGAAGCGTTTCTGGATTATTTGCGGCCTTTGATAGAACCGTTAAAAAAATTTAGTGTACTTTAATAAAGGAGTGATGAATGAATTTATCGAATGCGAAATACAATAAGTATGCTCTGGTACAGGAAATGCTGGAAACAGCAGATGTGGTCCGCAATATGCCGGTGGATCGCATTGCAGCCAAAAAAATAGTCAAAGAAAAAATATTGCTAAGCGGAGAAGGTTCTTCCCGGATTTTTCCGGCAAAGAATCTGATTGCTACAGCTTTGCGCCATGGATTTGAACAAAATATCATCACGGAAAATGGTACCCAGTGTTTGGAATATGATCTCCAAAATTTTCAGGTTTTTGTGGCTTCCAATTCAGGCAAAACTGCGGAAGGGGTACGGTTGATACGTCACGTAAAAACTCAGGGCGCAGCTGTATTTGGTATTGTCGCGCATGACAAGACTCCCATTCAACAGGAGTCTGATGATCATTATTTGTTGACTTGCGGCAATGAGAACGCGGTTGCTGCCACAAAAAGTGTTTTGGAGCAGGCTTTGTTTTATGATATTTTGTTTCGCGCAGCAAACAATCTACCTATGCCGGATCTATCCCAATTGGCTGACAAAATCCAGCAAACTTTGGAAACAGATGTGCCAGAAGAAATCATTGCTGCAGCCCAAAAATCGCCAGTGATTTATTTTTCCGGACGCAATAATGGCGTTGCTGAAGAGCTGCGCCTAAAAACCAATGAGATCACCCGCAAAAAATCTGATTATCTGGAAGGAACGTATGCGGTGCACGGCATTGAAGAGGTCATGGATTC
Organism: uncultured Leptospiraceae bacterium; assembly: GCA_964501965.1. Classification (GTDB taxonomy): domain Bacteria; phylum Spirochaetota; class DYNZ01; order DYNZ01; family DYNZ01; genus CAZCVM01. Next base: position 8,212 of record CAZCVM010000046.1, read on the forward strand.
AAATGAATTGGTGATTGTTGTGGACCCATTTGCGCAAGAAACAGACAAATTTGCGAAAGTATTGCAGCAGGGAGTGGGCATGAATGTTGCTGCCATAGCTGCCCTAGATACCGGATTTTTGACATACCGTATTCCATCTATGCCTGAGTTTGATACATATTTGCAATTGGCAGCAGGCTGGAATATATTGGTAGAAATTGGCATAGCTATGGGCGTGGATTTGGATAAACCGGTCCGGGCCCGCAAAGTGGGCAATGAATTTGCCGGCTGATGGCCTGATCGACTGTTTGTCGGTTTAGGTCTATGAAAACGAGATTTGTCCGGGGCCTTGGTCGATTTCTATGGTATGGCATTCGCCGTGTATATGGGTTTTAGTTTTGTATTGATCAAGCACGGTTTTGCTAAACTCTTCACGCCGGTCTCTGGCAACCAATGCCAACGCGCAGCCACCGAATCCGGCACCTGTCATGCGTGCGCCCAGGCAGCCGGGCGCATTTTGTGCGGCCTGGACCAGGCTATGGAGTTCAAAGCCGGTAACATTGTAATCATTGTGCAGGGACTCATGCGATTCGTTCAATTGTTGGGCAAATGTTTGTATGTCCCTGTCCAATAAGGCTTGCCGTGAAATGTGGACCCGTTGATTTTCCGTTATTACATGGCGGGCCCGTTTTTGCAGCAATGGGTCTTGTATGTATTGCAAATCTGCCAGGTTGGCCTGCGCCAGGCAGGTCGCTGCCGGACGAGTTAGATTGTTTGCGGATTTGTTTATTTCCTGCCAGGCCTGGGCTGATTGTTCACGGCGCAAATTGAACTCTGAGCCAGCCAATTCTCTGGGTTTTTTACTATTGAGAACAATGATGTCCACAATATTGTCTTTGTCCGTCAATTCGATGGGAATGTATTCATAGCGCATCGTATTGGTATCCAGCAGAATGGCGTGGTCTTTTTTGCCCATTGCAATCGAAAATTGATCCATGATGCCACATTGGACGCCGATAAATTCGTTTTCTACTTGCTGGCACAGCAACGCGCTTTGGATTTTTTCTGATTCTGTGGGTTTTTTATTTTCGCGGCCAAATTGAAATAGGAAAGCTGTCAGCACTTCCAAACTAGCTGAGGACGAAAGGCCTGACCCTTCCGGCAAAGTGCTAAAAAAAAGAATATCTGCTCCCGTCAAATCGGTCTTTGATTGATTTTTCAGATATTGGATCACACCAATGGGATAATTGGCCCAGGAAAAATCATCATTGTATACATAGTCGTTGCTGATATTTATAGATACTTCCTGGTTTTTGGACGCAGAGCGCAGCCGAACTATGCTATCGTTTCGAAAATGGACTAGCGCGTAAATTCCCAGGGAAATCGCTGCTGGCAATACTATGCCACCATTGTAATCAAGGTGTTCTCCGATCAGATTGATCCTTCCTGGTGCCTTAAAAAGCAAAGGTTTTTCTGCGGGATCATAGTATTTTTCAAATTCGTGCAGGTATTGTGTGAGAAGAGCTGATTGTAATGCCATTTTTTGTCCTTGGTTAAGAAATCTTATTCGCAGGATTGATTTATGAATGGAAAATTGTTTTGCCAGGTTGTGTCAATAAAAAAAGCATAAGTCATTTTTACGGCAATATGATTTTTTTATTGCAATTTCCAGGCCTTGATTCATATTTAGGATCAAGAAAAAAAGAAGAACAAAATACCCAATAAAGGTAGTATATCATGGCACAAAAACTTCCTGCTTCCAAACAGTTTTCTTATGCAATCGGCCAGTTTGGCTGGTCAATACTCATTAATATAGTCAACTTTCAAATGGTATATTTTTATATTCCGCCGGACAATGCCGGAATAACAATTTTTATTTCTCAAGCAGTATTTTTGGTGGTATTGAATGCGATCACTATTTTGGGTGCGGCTGGTAGGCTGTGGGATGCGGTCACTGATCCGTTTATCGCCAATTTGAGCG
>CAZCVM010000047.1:0-1969 GCA_964501965.1 uncultured Leptospiraceae bacterium
AGGTGTTTTATGAAAATTAGCTCTAAACCCAAAGATTATTCCAACCACACCAGTGTAAGTCTTAAATCTAAGCACAAAAACAAGCTGCTAAAAGTCGCTGAAGAATACGACATTTCTGTAAATGATCTAATGATCCTTGTTCTTCGGTATATGAATGAACGTGCTTTTAGCATTGTTGGCAAACGGGAACGAGTAAAATACCAATTGCCGGAGGGAGATATTCAAATTGTAAATTTGTATATTGAGCAGCGAGATTATGAGAGGAATTTGGATGCGAGGAGGTTTGGCAAGGTTTCTGTGTCCTGGCTGTTGGCTTACGGTATTGATCATTTTCTTGGTATTATTATCCAAAAAATTCTTGCTAGTGTTGCATCTGGTAGAGAAATTTTAAATAACTATCTAAGCCCCCAGACTTTTTTAGTCAAAAAATTTCCAAAAAGGATCAAAATGGTATCAATTTGGTATCCTCAAACAGAATAACGGACACGCAATCTCATCATAACACCAAAACTCCATAAACAATTAGTCCTTGACAAGACAAGGCATATTTTTTTTATAAATTGGACCCAACAATTGCATTCATACTGGTATTTATTATTTTTTTTAGGGTAAACAATATGTATCTGATCAAAGACTACAATTGGATTGGCTGGCTCATTGTATTGCTGCTTTTTTGCAAATACATTTGGATGTACTTTTTGCAGCAAAAAGGCAATACAAATCCAGCATTTCAGGCAAGACTATTAAAATATTTTTCCCAAGAACAAATTTCACAAGGCAGGCGATATACTGCGCGGCATAGAAAGCTATCTTTTTATGAGAACCTTATTCATTATCCAATCATGGGGATTTTTCTCTTTGCCGGTCTTTCATTTTGGCTGGAAAACTCAATAAACCAATGGACTTCGTATTTATTTTTACAAGTAGCATTGTTTTTTGCGATTGTTTTTGCTTTTTCCCAGCTTATATCAATGCCTTTGGATTATTACCGCAATTTTGTTATTGAGAAGCAAGAAGGCTTTAACCGACAAAGTTTACCTCTTTGGTTGACCGATATTCTCAAAGAATACATTTTATCATTATTTCTAGTATCTTTGATTTTCTCTTTGATTTTATTGGTGATGCAATGGCTGCCTCAAACCTGGTGGTTGGGCGGTTCTATCGCGGTTATTGCTTTTACTCTATTTTTAACATATTTTGCGCCGATATGGATCATGCCGCTATTCAACAAATTTACGACATTACCAGATGGAGAATTGAAACAATTGGTTTTGAATCTCGCCCATAGAGCAAAAATTCATGTCAACGGAGTATTCCTGATGGATGCTTCTAAACGCTCCAATCATAGCAACGCTTTTTTTACTGGACTGGGAAAAAGTAAACGGGTTGTGCTATTTGATACCTTGTTGGAAAAACATAGCAATGGAGAAATTTTGAGCATCATTGCTCACGAGATGGGACACTGGCGCAAAGGACATATTTGGAAAGGCACTTTGGTCACCATTATTATGACATTTGCAATGTTTGGGATTTTATATTGGGCGTCGCATTGGCCGCTGCTAAAAAAAATTGTCTTTTTTGATAAACCTGCTTCCATTACATTTCTAATCAGTACTATATTTTTCATTCAATTTTTCAATATATTTTTCGTTCCCATCAACGCCTACAGATCGAGAAAACAGGAATGGCAAGCTGATTCAGAAGCTTTGAAGTTGTATCCCAATGGCAAAGATCAAGCTGATATGATGAAAAAATTGGTATTGGAAAATAAGGGTGATGTTCTGGGACATCCCTGGATACACTGGTATCAGGCAACGCATCCGCATCCTTTAGAAAGAATAGAATTTGCCTATACTGCGGCACAAAATCAAAAAAATGTTGGTTTATAACGGATTGTATACCAAAGAAAACAAATAGGAAATAAAATGCTCAATAAAGGAAAAAAGAATAGATACAGATCTGTACATGA
>CAZCVM010000047.1:1979-6979 GCA_964501965.1 uncultured Leptospiraceae bacterium
TCGAAAGTAATCAGAGTGCACCTGCCCAACGACTCGCCAAAGAATTGGCAAAAATGAAAGGCGAAAATCCAGTTGATCTGCCGGATGAACAGACTAAAAAAAGAATTGCTGAAGAAATTCAACGGTCAAATAAAATGGAAGCTGATAAAAAGGCCCGATTGGCCCAATCAGTAACCGAAAAAAACAAAAAAGACGCGCAAACATCTTCCGGCAAAAACAATTCTGACTCCGCCCAATCCAGCCAGAAATTTTCGAGTAGTTACAAAGAAAGTTTTTATAAAGAAACAGAAAATCAAGAAACAAAAGAAAAAAAACCGGTTAATAAAATTTTTGGCGGCGTGGAACCAAAACCTTTGTATGTTCCCACTTACCGACGCAATAAAGAAGAACGAAAAACTAAAGCTTCATCGCGCTATAGAGTCTTGCCCGTGGGATCCCGATCAGTAGATTATATCATTCAACTGCCATTAGTCCTAAAACGATTGTTTGTCGATTTGCGAGATCCGATACCGCTATTGGACAAATTGTTATTCTTTGCCGTTTTCATTGTTGCTTATTTTGTCACGGTATTGACTCTTGTTTTGCATTACAAATTTATTGAGCCGGACACAAAATACATTATTGACGTTGCTAATCAACAAGTTGAGATCATTATCAAAAAAGAAGATATACCAGATTTAAGAAAAACCCTGGGCCCCAATTGGCTGCAAAAACTCGGTAGACAACATCTGGAACAAAGTAAAAATTAGCAATTTTCATCCCAAAGGATCATTGAGAAAAAAAACAAAAAATGAAAGAGAAAAAATGAAAGAGAAAAAATGAAAGAGGAATTATGAATTTAGTAGTACAAGAATTGTTTATCTTATTGCTAGTCATTAGTTTGGCTATTTTTTCTGCTTTTAAAAGCAAGCATTGGTATATAGATGCGACCACTATTAACATCAAAGTAAAAAAAATATCCAATGTGCCGCATGATAAATGATACCGCAAAAATATACTAAGAAGCCTGTTGAATGTTAAAATCTATTTGGTATACCACTGAATCTTATTATTCAACTGTAATATATCAATGGGCTTTGTTATATAGCCGTTAAAGCCCGCGCCGGAAGCTTTTTTTTGCATTTCATCAATAACATGAGCTGTCATTGCCAGGATAGGTATACTTTGCGCACCTGCCCCGCATTCACCAGCGCGTATTTTTATAGCAGCCTGAATACCGTCCATTACCGGCATTTCAATATCCATTAAGATCAAATCCACATCCTTATTCTTTTTAAGTATCCGCAATGCTTCAGCACCATCTCGGGTCACAATTACTTTGTGATTGCTTTTTTCCAATACTTTTTTAGCCAGTTTAATATTTACTTCATTGTCCTCAACCAATAAAATAACCAGGGCTTTGGCGGAAACAGTTTTTTGGTAATGTTCCTGGTTTTTCGTTGTTCCCGTTGTTCCTTGACCGAGCGGATCAAATATATTGACACGTGTTTGATTGGGCATTTTTTTATCCGGCATTGATATCACCGGCAAAATGATACGAAATATACTACCCTTACCCAGTTCGCTGATCACTATGATCTGTCCGCCCATAAGTTCCGTCAATTGTTTACAAATTGTCAACCCTAGACCTGTGCCTCCGTATTTCCTGGTCGTAGAATACTCTGCCTGTTCAAAACGTTCAAAAATCATTTCTTTTTTGTCAGGAGCGATCCCTATGCCTGTGTCAACGATTTCTATAGCGATGGGCACTGTTTCTTCAGCCACGCATTTCCTATTTGTCTGTTTCGTTGACATTATTTTTAACTCTTGCTGGTCCCATATTCCAGCGTTAATAATTATTGATCCTTGATTCGTAAATTTTTTAGCATTGCCAATAAGGTTGACCAAAATCTGGCGCAATCGTATTTCATCTCCTAAAATAACCTTGGGTAAACTTACATCAAGATTCAATTCCAAACGAATGCCTCGATCCTGAATTTCTTTGCGATACATGCGATACACATTCTCAATCAACCTGTGCAGATTGAATGGGACGCGCTCCAATTGCAAAAAACCTGATTCAATTTTTGAAATATCTAATATATCATTAATAATACCCATCAAGTGTACAGATGATTCCTTGACTATGGTCAAATATTCCAACTGTTCCACAGGATCAGCACTAATCAATGCCAAATCAGTCATACCAAAAATAGCATTCATGGGAGTACGTATTTCATGGCTCATTGTAGCCAGAAAATCACTTTTAGCTCGATTGGCATGCTCTGCATCATTTTTAGCTTTTTGCAATGCAATCTCATATTTTTTGCGCTCACTGATATTGGTAAGTAAGCCCAAAACCGCAGGTTGGTCATGCCAGTCTATCAAAGTCGCTGTTATTTGAACCCAACAGTATTCCCCATTTTTTTGAGCCAATCGAAAATCATATCTGTTGACAACAGCTTCGCCCTTTGTTCGCTCTATATGACGATCCAAAACCATTTGTTGGTCTTCGGGGTGAATAAAACTAATAAATGGACTTTTTAATAGCTCTTGCTTTGTGTGCCCCATCATTTGCGTCATAGCTGGATTGATAAAAACCAGGTATCCCTGCTGCGCAACAATAATGCCTTCATTGGCGTTTTCTACTATCATTTGCAGCCGATGTTCACTAGACCTTAGCTTTTGATCAAAGAACTTTCTGTCTGTTATGTCACGGACAGCGCTAACTCGCAATTCCTTGTTTTTTTCCAAAAAATTCCTAGCTTCTACTTCGGCAAAAAATATTGTGCCGTCTTTGCGACGAATTTCCAATTCATAAGGTTTTGCGGTTTGCTTTACAATATTTTCTTTGACAATCTCGTGGTATTTTTCCACGATAAAAATAAAGGCACTCTGACCGACCAACTCGGATAGCGAATAGCCCAACATTTTGAGAAGAGACTGATTCGCGTCTATTATTTTGCCATGATCATGTATAAGTATACCTTCAAAAGTCAAGTTGGACAATTTTTCAAAACGGTCCTGACTTTCTTTCAATGCTTTTTCCGCTTTTAAACGCGGCGTTATATCATATATCGTAGATAAAAGGCAATTTTCTGATCCATATTTGATAGCGGTGGTAAACACTTCTACATCTTTGATTTCACCATGAACATTTCTGTGTTGGAAAAAAAATTGCTTTTTCCCTTCTTGCAAAGCATGCTTCATGGCTTGCTTCAATTTGGGTTTTGGCAAAACATTTATTTCTGATATATGTTTCCCCAACATTTTATTCATGGGATAGCCGTAAAAATTTATTGCTGCATCATTGGCATCAATGATATTCCCGGTATCTGCATCTATCAATATTTTTATCGCATGCCCCTGTTTAAACGCTCTTCGAAATCTTTCTTCACTTTCAACCAATTTTTTTTCAATTATTCTTTGGCTGGACAAATTGTGTTGTTTATATTGAGGAGCGCGAAATTGGCAGGCTAGATTGACCGAATGCGCCAAAGCTATGGGGCCGCCTTGTTTTGGGAAAATACCTAAATGAGCAATGCCTTCTATTTGCTTGATTATTGCCTGGTCAATATACCCGGAGACAAAAAAAATATCCACGGCAAAATACCTGTCGATTTGGCGGGCAAAATCAATAACATTTGGCCAATCCTGTATAAAGATATGATCTATATCAAGATCAATAATCACCATAGGCGGCAATGGTTGTTTTTCGACTGGTGCATCGGAAAATAGGGACAAATCTTTGACTTTTTGTTCGATCATTTGCCAAGCTTCTTGCAATTGCTGGCATTGAGTGACTTCAAAACCCTTTGAAGTCCATATTTCCCTAAATTGTTTATTGTCCCCAATCAGTAAGACATTATGATAATTTGGTTTCATAATTTCAATGCCCCAAATCGCATTACGATTAACTCAAATATTTCAAACAGAGCGATATGTATCATATATATCACAATAATAACACGATATTTTTCTATTTAGCTTTTTCTTTCGATGATTATATTTGAATAAAGCTAATTTTTAGATTAAGTCCAGATAAAAAAAATGGCAAATCATTGCAAGATAAAAACAGGTCATATTCTTTTTTATTCTTTTTTCATAATAATCAAGCTTAAATCGTCGCGCAATTGATTTGCCGAATCCGGCCCGATTTCCTGTTCCAATCTGCCCAAAATCCGCGTTATCATAGCCTGCGCAGTGATATCAGAAACACAAATTTTTGCTAATTCCTGTACAAGCCATTGTTAGCCGGAAGCATGGTTTTGGTCTGGAAAAATTTCTTTAAATAACTATTTTTTAAATAACTATGCAATATCCCAGCTTTTAGCCCATTTTCAGCTTGACACATCCAATGACATTCTATGAACTTTCGCAAACGAATAGCATTAAAATGCAACAAAACAGAAGGGAAATTTTTCATGGAAAATAATATCACAAACCCTGGCCCCAGAAAAACGGCCATTTCCGGTATGGCAATGGTTCTTTTGATTGTATTGCTGCCAATATTTGGTCTTTGGGGCTGCGCGGCTGGTAAAGATATTGCCAAAGAATTTGAAACTATTCAGGCAGAAGCCTGCGCATGTAAAGATAAACCTTGCGCGGAAAAAGTTTTTCAAAGATTTCAAGCAGCCTACAAAGCAAATAAAAATGAAAAGGTTGGCAGCAACGCGTACTCCAGGATTCAAAAAGCTTCCAGCGAAACCGGTATTTGTCTGATAAAAAACGGCCTAAGCATTGAAGTTTTGAAATTTGCCAAGGACAACGCCAAAAAATAACTATTTACGTCTGGGGACTATGTGCTTGCTTCTTTGCTCCATTGCTGAAAAGCTTTGTCCACTTGCTCCAAACGCCGCAAATGTTTTGCAGCCGGCAAAGAAGCCAGCAATCCTTTACCATAATTTTTGCTATGCACACGGGAATCCAATATCGCGACAATACCGCGATCATCTTTTCGCCGTATCAATCGGCCAAAGCCTTGTTTGAGCTTAATGGCCGCTTCCGGCAAAGAATATTGA
>CAZCVM010000047.1:6989-8795 GCA_964501965.1 uncultured Leptospiraceae bacterium
TGAGCCCTTGCTTTTCCAAGTCATTCATGCGAGCTTGCTGTACCGGATCATCCGGTACAGTAAACGGTAATCGAGTAATAATGACTCCGCGCAAATCATCCCCGGGCACATCCACACCCTGCCAAAAGGAAGAAGTCGCGCACAATATGGGCTTTTCACTTTCCAGATATTCTTCCAATACTTGACTGGCTGCCCGAAAATCCTGGGCCAGAATGGTAAATCCTTCCGTTTCTAAGTCCAGCAATCCCTCGTATACTTTATTGAGCAAACGATAGGAAGTAAACAATGCAAAAATATTTCCATCTGTAATTTGAGCCAAACGTCCGATGATTAAAACCAAATGCTCAATATATTTTTGTTCGTTATTTTTTGGATCCGCCACATGCTCAGAAGTATACAAAATAACTTGCTTTTGATAATCAAAAGGAGAATCCAAAAATAATTCCTCGACAAAAGAAGGCGGCAATCCCAGGCGTCTGCGGTAATGACCAAAATTTCCTTGAATCGATAATGTAGCAGACACAAAAAATGCACTGCTAAAACAATCAAGTATTTGCGGTTTGACAATACTATCCACAGTAAAGGGCGCGCCATTGATCTGAATTTTTTCAAATTGATTCAGGGTTTGCTCTTCAAATCCAGTCCCAGTACTATTCTTTTGTGATCGCCAGGCTTCCAAGCTTAGCCAGTAAACTTTGTTTTTTTCCTGCAATTTTGAGAACTCTTGTACCGAGCGCATCCATTCTGACAATCGATTTTGTATTACCTGAAACGGTAAAAGCTGTTCTTCTTCATGCTTTTTGCCAGTTTCTTTGTCTATTGATATTTTATTTTCAATTTTTTTTATCAAAGCACTCAATGATTCTATCAATGGCCGGACATTTTCTTCTGTATTTTCTTTGATAACTATTTTGGGGGATTGTTGGGAATTATTGTCATTATGAAAAAAATGATCCGCGATATGAGTAAAATAATTAACCGCGTTATGCCTTATTTCTACAATCATATCCTGAACATTTTTAATGTCTTTTGGTTTGAAAAGTATATCCAGGTGCTTGACTTTATTGGAATCTCCATAACCTGACAAAATCATTTCCAACTGCTTGTAACTTAATGCAAAACTAAACTGATCAGATATTATTCTTTCGAGACTATGCGCCTCATCAAACAAGACAGCCTGAAACTTAGGGAGCAATTTATAATCTGACGCGATATGAGCAAATAACAACGAATGATTAACAATCAATATATGAGCTTGCTGCCATTTGCGACGTGCTTTGAAATAAAAGCATTTTTCAAAAAATGGACAGCTTTTGTTCAAACTATTGTCAGTTTCACGTCGGATCTTTTGCCAGGCAGCACTGGGAATGATAAACGGTGCTTTGTGGCGCAATCCTGTGTTTGTGGTACGGGCCCAAGTATTGATTCTATCCAATAATTGAATTTCGTCCTCTTTATGCGGTCCGGTTTTTCTTTCTATATAAAATCTACGCAAGCACAAATAATTGCCTGCGCCGTAAGCGACCTCTACTTGAGGCTCGATCCCAATTTCTTGCAGCATCTGCAAATCATGGTCAAGCAACTGGTTTTGCAATGCTTTGGTCTCTGTGGATACAGCGACTTTGCAGTCTTCCTCCATAGCCCATAACGCCAGAGGAACAAGATAAGCGATGGACTTGCCAACTCCGGTACCAGCCTCAACAATCGCGCTTTGTTCCAATGTTAGCTGTTTTGCCACAAAAGCTGCTAAAGTTGCCTGCTGCGGACGCCATTCAAAAGATACGCCCATACTGGCAGCCAACTTGC
>CAZCVM010000047.1:8805-10154 GCA_964501965.1 uncultured Leptospiraceae bacterium
ATCCAATTTTTGCTCTGTTTTTTTTTGCCCATTCTCTTGAGATTGTTCGGATAAATTTTCCATTGAATATTCATTTGGCTCTAGCTGGCTGTATTCGTCAGAATAATGAATGCTATCCCCTTCCAACTCTTTTTTAGACTGCTTCTTTGAATCCACTATGGTTCCATTCTCTTCATTCATTTTAAATTTTTCGTGATACCAATCATTTGGAAATCTTTTTTTCATTTGCGTCCAATAAACAAAACATTTTTGCTTTGGACTTGATTTCTATATTTTGTGCTGTCATATATTTTCCTATTGTTATTTAATAACGATATTGACCAATTTTTGAGGTACAACGATTATTTTTATGATGCTTTTATCCTTTGTCTGGGAAACAATTTTTTCATCTCGCATTGCGATTTGTTCCAATTGTTCTTTGGGCAAATCCCGTTTTACTTGTACCTTGGACTTAATTTTTCCATTGATTTGAAAAACCACTTCCACTGTATCATGCGCGGCATATTTTTCATTGTATCGTGGCCATTGAGCATTCACCACGAATCCCTGACCGCCAAAAATTTCAAATATTTGTTCTGCTATATGAGGTGTCAACGGGGCCAGTAAATGAGCCATTTGCACCATGACATATTTTGACAAAGACCGAGAAAAATGGTCCGCATTATGCTTGTTCCAGAAAGCGGATAGCGCGTTTGTCAGCTCCATCAATGCGGCCACTGCGGTATTGAAATGGTATCTTTCGCCAATATCTTCGCTCACTTTTTGAATCGCCCGATTGAGCTCGACATAAATATTTTTAGCTGATACGGATTTATCTATCTGTGATTCCAAAGTATCTTTGTCAATAATATCTTGTTCGCATTTTTCATATATATCCATTGCCAATCTGTACAATCGATTTAGAAACCGAAAACTTCCTTCGATACCCTGGTCTGACCATTCCAGGTCCCTTTCCGGCGGAGAGGCAAACAAAGAAAACAACCTGACACTGTCTGCTCCATAAGCCTGGACCATTTTATCAGGGTCTACTCCATTGTTTTTTGATTTGGACATTTTATCAAGTTTCGTTACCAGCCGAATACTTGGATCAAGAGGACTCGTTTGCCCATCACATTCTTCTTTGAAAAAATATTTTCTGTTCACAGGATCATAATAACTTTCATTGACCACCATTCCCTGAGTTAGCAAATTTTGAAATGGTTCAGATAACGGCGAAAATCCTAGATCGTGCAAAAACATATTGAAAAACCGAGCGTACAATAAATGCATTACCGCGTGTTCTATGCCGCCGATGTACTGATCCACATTCATCCAATAATCTGCGTCCTCCTTTTGAACTGGCGAGTTCG
>CAZCVM010000048.1:0-5702 GCA_964501965.1 uncultured Leptospiraceae bacterium
CTTTTATCAACAAATCCGCGTCTATTTCCAAAGACCGCAGCGCGGCAGCTGTATCCGTGGTAAAATACGGATTTCCCGTACCTGCCGCAAATATGACAATGCGCCCTTTTTCTAAATGGCGCATTGCGCGGCGGCGAATATACGGTTCTGCTACGGACGCAACAGCTAAAGCACTTTGCACTCTCGTGTGAATGCCGATATTTTCTAAACTGCTTTGCAGGGCAAGACTATTCATCACCGTTGCAAGCATACCCATATAATCTCCGGTAGTACGGTCCACTCCATCCTTGCTTCGTTGCATTCCGCGAAATATATTGCCCCCACCAATAACAATGGCCATACGAATTTGCAACTCATGCGCTTTTTTTATCTCCAGGGCCAAAAAATCCAGAATTTTTTGATCAATCCCAAACCCCTGGTCACCCACCAAAGCTTCACCGCTCATTTTGACCAATACTGTTTTGTATGGTGCTTGCGCATCTTCCGCCATGTTTAAGCACCCAATTCAAATCTTTGGAACTCAACAAGCTCTATGGTATCACCTATTTCTTTGCTCGCATCTTGCAATACTTGCTGTACCTTTTTTTTGTCTTCCAGTACAACATATTCCTGTTCCAAAAGACAGACTTCTTCATAATATTTGTTCATTTTGCCATCAACAATTTTATCAACTATGTTTTCCGGTTTACCTTGTTCGAGCATTTGTTTGCGGTAAATGTCTCTTTCTTTTGCCAATTCAGCCGGATCTACATTGTCTCGATTCAGATACGCCGGATTGACCGCTGCTATGTGCATACATATTCCATTGACCAGTGTCAAAAAAGCTTCATTGTTTTGTGTTGCCACGTTTCCCACAGCAAAACGCGCTAAGACACCGATATTGCCGTTGCCATGTATATACTGCGCCACCATTTCATTATCAGAGCCTTGTATCAATGCGGCTTTGCGCAAAATAATATTTTCGCCAATCACACCGATTTTTTGTTTGATCCATTCGGATACTGGTACATTATTTGCTTCCGGTACAACCGTTTGGCTTAGAGTATCTACATCTCCTATCGCATTGTCCAAAGCAAGCTGGACAATGGTTTTTGCCGTATTTTGAAATTCATCTGTTTTTGCAACAAAATCTGTTTCACAGTTTAGCTCAATAATGGCTGCTTTGGCTCCGGATACAGCGATTTGAATACTTCCCTGGGAAGCTGTACGTTCAGAACGCTTCGCAGCCGTTGCCAGGCCTTTTTCACGCAATATCTTGACAGATTCTTCAATATTACCATTGGTCTCTTGCAATGCTTTTTTACAATCTACCAGTCCTGCTCCGCTTTTTTCCCGGAGCTCTTTGATCATTTCTTTTGTGACCACGATTCACCTCACTCATTTTCGTTGAATATTTCTTGCCATACACTCCAAAAACCAACCGGTTTTTGGAGTGTTCATCTATAATTAAGTAAACAAGTAGACAAGAAAGCCCTAGATCAAATAAAATATTTGATATTTTTTACAAATTATTGTTTATTTTCTGTATCCACAGTTTGTTCTGTACTGGCTTCAGATTCTTGTTCCAATTTATCTTCTGCTTGGTCTTCAGCGGTATTTGACGCAGCACTGCTGTCTGGTTCAGGTTCCTGATACGTAACCACTGGATCCGCAGAATCTTCTTGCGTACTGCTCTCCGGTTGCCAGGTTTCCCCAGTTGGCGATGGGGCGTGTGTTTCTTCAGCATCCCCCTCATTCAAAGCACTTCCTGATTCATTTTGCGCCGACAAACTAGTTTCTGTGGCAGTGGCCTCTTGATTCGGAGAATAAGGTTTTTGAGAATAATCAGGCTCTTCATCAAAATCCTCTTGACCAGTCTGACCGGCAACGACAGCCCTGGACATTACTTCCAAGAATAAAACAATCGCGCGTATAGCGTCGTCATTGCCTGGGATTGGATGATCAATTTCTGTAGGATCACAATTTGAATCCACCACCGCGAAAATCGGAATACCCAATTTTTTTGCTTCCCGCACCGCAATGTCTTCCCGCTTGGGATCAATGATAAACAAAGCATCCGGCAATCTGGTCATATCCTTTATACCGCAAAGAACTTTGTTCAATTTTTCGCCTTCTCTATCCAATTCCAAACGTTCTTTTTTGGTACGCACACCATAATCGTCTCTTTCTTTCATTTCTTCCAAATCTTTAAGACGAGTTATGGATTTTTTGACTGTATTGAAATTTGTGAGCAAACCGCCTGGCCAACGGTAAGCTATATAAAACATATTGCATTTTTTAGCTTCGCGTTCTATAGCGGCCTGGGCTTGTTTTTTTGTGCCCACAAATAGTACTTTTTTTCCTTCTGAAGCAAAAACCCGCATAGTCTCATAGGCTTTTTCCAGCATCTGACGGGTTTTTTGTAAATCAACTATATGAATACCATTTCTGGTCGTAAAAATATATGGTTTCATTTTTGGGTTCCAACGACGAGTTTGGTGCCCAAAATGCACTCCGGATTCCAACAAGGCTTTCATGCTTACTACGGACAAGGTTTCATTCCCCCTATTAATTCAATATTATACTAAAAATCTCATTTTCTTAATATAAAGGCACAAAAAATGGTTGGCGAATAGCTGTCAACCAATCTATTTTTCAAACCGGATTTATTTGAAAACCAGATAAAAACTTTATGCGCTTTTTTCCAACTTAATCATTTCACAATTGCCGTCAAAAACCACTCCATCCGCTATTTTCAATTTGGCGGTCTTAATGTTGCCGATCAATTGCCCTCCGGCCAAAATATTGACTTTTTTGGTGCCAATAACATTTCCTTCCACTACTCCGGCAATAATGATTGTATTTGCTTCGATATTTGCTTTGACATAAGCTGTATCATCGACCACAACCAATCCCTTGGTCTTGATCTCTCCTTCAAACTGCCCCTGGATTTGGATAGAATTTTCAAATTCCATAATACCGCGAAACTCTGTGTTGGCTCCCAATATTGTGTTTATGGGTTCAAAATCCAACAACTCTTCTTTCAAAGCATCTGCTGCTTTTTTTTTGCTACTCATTTCAATACCTCCTTTGGTTCTTGCCAGGTCATTAACCGGCTGTGCCTTTTTCTTTTGCCGCCATTTCATCTGCGTTGTTCAAAGTCCGCAAATGGTCTCCTTCGCGTTTCAACGCGCTCATTCTGGTTTGCAAGCCAAATAGTTGAATGAATCCATCCGCGTCTTTTTGATTGTACAACTGATCATGCTCAAATGTTGCCAAATCAGGATTGTATAGTGTTACCGGGGACCTGCGTCCGGATACGATCACATTGCCTTTGTAAAGTTTAACGCGCACTGTACCAGTCACATTTCTTTGCGTGTGAAAAATATGAGCGTCCAAAGCTTCGCGCTGCGTTGTAAACCATTGACCATTGTACACCAATCGGGCGTATTCTTCAGACATTTTATCTTTATAATGCTGCACCAGACTATCCAAAGTAATGCTTTCCAAATCACGATGCGCAATATGCAAAATCGTTCCGCCCGGTGTTTCATAGACTCCTCTGGATTTCATACCTACCAATCTATTTTCCACAATGTCTACTCTACCCACTCCATTTTTTCCGCCTAGTTCATTGAGTTTGAGCATCAAAGACAATGGATCCATAAATTGACCATTCAGACCCACTGGATTGCCTTGGTCAAAATCAATTTCCAGATATTCCGGTTCATCCGGTGCTTCTTCAGGCGATACGCTCAACCGAAACATGGACTCGTCCGGCTCAGCGAAACAATCTTCCAGTATACCGCCTTCAAACGACATGTGCAATAAATTGCGATCCATACTGTAGGGCTTCTCACTGCTGATGGGAATATTTCTTTTTTTGGCGTATTCGACCAGAGCGGTCCGCGAATGCATATCCCATATCCGCCAAGGCGCGATGATTCTCAAATGAGGTGCCAATGCCATATAAGATAGCTCAAAACGCACTTGATCGTTTCCTTTGCCAGTGGCTCCATGAGACACAGCGTCCGCGTTTTCCTTTTGGGCTATCTCAACCTGGGCTTTCGCAATCAAAGGCCGCGCCAAAGAAGTACCAAGCAAGTACCTCTTTTCATAAATAGCACCCGCGCGAATCGCTGGAAAAACATAATCTGTGATAAACTCTTCGCGCAAATCTTTTATATAACAAGAACTGGCTCCTGTTTTTTTTGCCTTTTCGTCCAATCCAGTCAATTCATCGCCCTGACCAATATCCGCAGCAAAAGCTATGACTTCACAATCATATTCCTCTTTTAACCAGGTAAGAATCACAGAAGTATCCAAACCGCCGCTATAGGCCAACACTACTTTATTTATTTTTTCTTTGTCCATTTTGTCCTCGAATGCTTATTTATATTTTTAAATTACTTGTTCCACATTTTTCACAAATCAATAATTGTCAACATCCCTTTGCGTTTCATTTTGTTGCTCAATCTGTTTATCAGCTTGTTCGATCTGTTTATCAGTTTGTTCTATATATTCATTTTTCAGCATGGATAAAATAAAAGCGTTTTTGTACTCTCCTTGAACATAGGTATATTCGTACAATTCCCCTTCTTTGTTAAATCCTACTTTTTGGAAACTATTTAGCGACCGGTCATCATCGTTCAATACAAAGGTTTCCACCCGATTGATATTGAGATGAAAAAAAGCCAGCTCCATCATTAACACAATGGCCTCGTGGCCATAATTGTTGCCCAGATACGATTTATCACCCACGATGATGCCAAATTCTGCTCTTCGGGCACTTTGATCCAGATTGAAAAAACCGCACATCCCGATAGCAATATTATCCTCTTGTTCAATAATATAAAGCGGCTCTTTTTCGCTATTCGTTCGGTAGATTTTGTGGATCCATTGAACCAATTCTTCACGTACCACTGGCAAACTCAAACCGATTCTATTGATGGCTGGATTATTGCTCATCCAGCGCAAAATAGCCTCAGCGTCTTTTTGCTTTGCCGGACGCAATAGCACTCGCTGGGATTTCAATTTGGGGCGGGATACTTTATTTGTGCTATTATCCAATCTGGACCTTGCCGCTCCCAATATGGGATAATCGTCTTCTGCTTCGTTTAATGGATTTTCGCTTGCAAAAGCAGAAGTCTCTGGCTGTTTAGCCATGTTTGCGGCATCCTCTTTGTCCTTCAACAACCGCTTTTTGCTATTCAGCAATTTTTCTTTTTGTTTCTTTTTTAAGCCCATTGTATTTTCGCTTTATAAATTTGGCTGATTAATTCATTCATGATCGAGGTCAATCACCCATGAGAGAGACCAAAATAGCTTTTTGGACATGCAGCCGATTTTCAGCCTGTTCATAGATGATATTATTGCGATAATTTTTCATTTCCTGGGCCAACTCTTGACCCCAATTGGCGGGAAGACAATGCATGACATAAGGATTTGTGCCGGCTTGTTCGATCAAATCCAGATTAATGACAAAATCGCGCAAATCTTCTGTCCGCTTTGCCATTTCATCTTCCTTACCCATAGATATCCAAACATCTGTATACAAAAATTTGCGTCCGCGCACACTATCTGCTGGATTTTGACTCAATAGGATATTGCCGCCTGTGCCCTGACAAATGCTTTGCGCTTGTTCATAAATTGCAGCAGGCAACTGATAACCGTCCGGCGCGCAAAAAGCCATATCATATCCGAGCAAAGATCCCACCAAAGCC
>CAZCVM010000048.1:5712-10024 GCA_964501965.1 uncultured Leptospiraceae bacterium
GCCAGCGATATCGCGACATTGTTTTCGCAATCTCCCATATAGCACAAATTTTTTTCTGAAGCATTGATTTTTGTCATGGTATAATAGTCCGTCAATGCCTGGCAAGGATGATACCAATCAGAAAGTCCATTGATCACCGGCTTGGTACTATGACGGGCCAGCTCTTCGACATTGCGCTGGGAAATCGATCGAATCATAATACCATCCACATAACGAGACAATACAAGTGCCGTATCTTCCCAGGTTTCACCACGGCCCACCTGCATATCATTTCGATGTAAATGAATGGCCTGTCCACCCAATTGGTACATGCCGACTTCAAAACTCACCCGGGTACGGGTAGAGCTTTTTTCAAAAATCATACCCAAAGACTTACCAAACAATAAATCACGGCTTTTTTCATAGCCCAAATCCCGAATATAATCCGCTAATGTAAAAATATGGCCGATCTCTTCTGAGCCAATATCCGTATCCTTGGTCAAGTTGCTGCTTTTTATTCTAAACTTTGAAATATTCGAATCCATCACATCCGCATCCTGGTATCATAATATAAAAAAACCTTTTATTTTTAAATAACTATAGTTTTTTAAATAACTATAGAAAGGTTATTATAAAATAGAAAAAAAAAGCTATGATTTCTTGTCAATGAATTTAATCCACAGATCAGGCCGAACCTGCTTTGTGTGATCCAAACCGGCTTGTTTTCTCCAATTATCAATCTTCGCGTGATGCCCTTGAAGCAAAACATCCGGTACAGACATATCATTGAAGACCGCAGGCCGCGTATAATGGGGATACTCTAGTAAATTGTCATTAAAACTTTCCTCTGCCAATGATTCGGCATTTCCCAAAAAACCAGGCAAATAACGCAACAGGCTTTCCAATACCACCAACGCAGCAGTCTCGCCTCCGATCAAAATATAATCACCAATACTCAATTCAAAATCACAAAAATAATCCAATACCCGCTGATCTATTCCTTCATAATGGCCGCAAATAAAAATCAGACTTTTTTTTCCTTTTTTCGCAAAGTCTTCCCCAAACAAAGCATGATACCATTTTTGCGGTATATGCTCCATCTTTTCCATAAAATGAGCATTGTCCTGGGGCTTTTGACCATTGATTTGGGCCGCCAAACCCAATTGCGCGGCCATTTGCTGCACCAATGCTTGCTGCAGCAATAGCCCCCTGGCACTCAAACCAATCACCAAGCAATCCTGCCAGGGCAAAGATTGCATCGCGTCCCAAATGGGTTGCGGAGTCATAACCATACCGGATCCGCCGCCATAAGGCACATCATCGCATTTGCGGTGTTTATTTTGTGAAAAATCTCGGATATTTATGGTATTTAGTATTAATCCATTGTGTTGACAAGCGCGTTGAAACAAACTATAGTCACATAAAGAAGCAAAAAAATCAGGAAACAATGTCAATATATAAACTCGGAAACCTTGTTGCATACTATTGCTGATCCAATAATCCTTCGATAGGAGTAATTTCCAAAAAACCCTGTTCGATATTTACCACTGGGACATTCTCCCTGGTAAAAGGCAATAAATATTCCTTGTTGTCCAATGCGGTTATTGTCAATATTTCCGTTGCCCCAAAATGCTGCACATTTGTGACTAAACCAAATTTGTTTCCTTGAAAAATCACATCCAGGCCAACCAATTGATAGTAAAAAAAAGTATCCGGGTCCGCCATATTTTGATGACTACGCAAGGCTGAATCTTGTTGGCTTTGTTCCATTGTTATTTGCAATTGGTAACCACGCAAAGCCATGGCGGATTCCCGTTGCGTGATCTCTTTGGTTTGAACCAATAAAACATCTTTGTGTACGCTGCTATTTTCAATACAAAGCATTTGGGGCGGCATGAAAACAAACCCATTGGGCAAAACTATGCCAGCCCTTTGCTCTTCGGATTTTTGCTGCAAATACAATTTCTGGCCGGCATCAAACCGATGCGGTATATCTGTCAATGATTTTACTCGCAGTATTCCCCGTACCCCATGGGCACCGACAATGATGCCCACGCATATTCTGTTCAAGTCGTTTTTTGGATTGGGCTGCATATCTCGCATTTCAATAAAATATTATATTTCTAGTTCCCCTCTAGTCCAATATTTCTAATACAACCCGTTTGCCGCTTTTGGCAGCAGAAGCATTCAGTACTGTACGCAAAGCACGCGCGATTCGGCCATGTTTGCCAATCACTTTGCCGATATCCTCTTTTGTTACTTTCAATTCCAAAATCGTAGATTTTTCACCGCCCAGTTCCTTTATTTCTACTTGATCTGGGTGATCCACTAAAGCTTTTACCATATATTCCACTAATTCTGTATAGCTCATTGTTTCCTCCTTGTATCTCGCCTGACCGTTTTTGCGCATGAAGCCTTGCTGGTTCACAAAGTCTTCATGCTCCACTATTTGCTCCGCATTCTCTCGTGTTGCTTGTGTTGTATTTTGCCGCATGAAATTGGCCGCATGAAATTGTAAATCACGCAGACTTCGTACTAGCTTATGAATCTTGAACAAAAAAGTAAACAAAAAAAAATGAATGTATACAATCCATTGTTATTGTCTTTGTTTATTGACTTTGTTGGATACCTTGTTCCCGTAAAATACGCTGCACGATTTCTGTCGGCTGAGCACCTTGACCCAACCAATGAGCAATCCGGTCAGATTTGAGATTGACGCGCGCATCTTTAGGCAATAAGGGCTGGTATTGTCCCAATATTTCCAAATAGCTGCCGTCCCTTTTTTTCCTGCTATCTGCCGCAATGACCCGATAAAAAGGTCTTTTTTTTGTTCCTATTCTTTGCAATCTTATCTTTACCACTGATCTTCTCCTTGAATGTTTCTATTATATTCTTTTATATTCATTCTATTTGGCTACAATTTAGCGATGATTTAGCTATGATTTGGCTACAATGTGTGCCATGGACCAATATATACCTTTTTATTATCTTTCAATCTATGTCAATCTATGTCAATCTATAAAATGAATGAGGCGATCAGTCCCGCAAAGCGAGTACATGCGGCGAATAATCGTCCCCTTGAAAAACAAAACCGCCCGCTACTAAAATATCCGCGCCACTTTCTTGTAAAAAGCGACTATTTTCAGGGTTTACTCCGCCGTCAACAGAAATTAATAAGTTTTCATTGTGCGGACGAATTTTTTGATGAGTCTGCCATACCTTCTGGGCTGCCTCCGGCAAATAACTCTGGCCATAAAAACCTGGTTCCACGGTCATTATAAGCACCAAATCCATCAAGCTCGCCATATTTTGCAGCATATCTATCGGAGTAGACGGATTGAGAGCAATGCCGGCCAAGATATTCTGTTCCCGAATGGATCCAAGTAGCCGTAAAGGCAAATGTGTTGCTTCATAATGAAATGTAATACCATAAGGCTTCAAATCAAAAAATTCACTGACCCATTTATGAGGATCACTCACCATTAAATGTATATCCAGTGGTATATCACTGTGCTGGGCCAAATCCCGAACATATTTGGGGCCAAAAGACAGATTGGGGACAAAATGCCCGTCCATGACATCAATATGCAATAAATCAACCTGCGCTTCTTTTAGACGCTGTAGTTCTTGCTTCATATTGGCCAGGTCTCCGGCCAATATGCTGGGCGATATTTTTATTTTTTTGATTTGTCTATTCTGTTCGTTTTGATTATTTTGAATTACTATACTATCTTTCATCATTTTCCTTAATCTTTATCTTCTGGTATACCTTGCCGCCCGCCTCTATTGTGATCAACGCATTGCCTTCTCTGCGAATGACTGCTATGACACGCTCACCCTGACGCACTTTCTTAATAAAACGCAGCCGCCGTCCCAGGTTGTCCTTGATATAAATTTCCAGAATCTTTTGGTCCATGTCGCCAGGCACTGCAAACCGGACAACTTCGTATCCAATATGATGATACAAGTCTTCATCAAAAATACCAATGGTAAGCTCAACAGAAGACCCCTTTTCTATGCTTGTCCCTGAAGCAGGCTTTTGAGCCAAAACTTTGCCGTATCTGGATTTATCGTTGACATCTTTCACAGTATATTGAACATTGATCCTGCGCATGATAAATATCTGCGACAATAAATCAATATCCTGATCAACATAATGGGCCATTTTGAAGCCAGGCTTTACCGGTCCTTTAGAAACCAATAAATGGACAAATGAGCCGACAAGAGACTTTTCACCCGGCTTGGGCACTTGATCAATAATCACATTTTTTTTTACTTCATTGGACGCTATATATGTGATCTCGCCGATTTTCAAATTCGCTTTTTTCCCCCG
>CAZCVM010000049.1:0-8262 GCA_964501965.1 uncultured Leptospiraceae bacterium
AATCCATTGATCAAGAGTTGAAATATTTGCTGCGATTTGGTGCCGAGATTGTCAATTTTGAAGATGACAATTTGTTGTACCCGACAGACTATGCTTTGGAGTTTTTGCAAATATTAAAAAAATACAATAGGCAAGGACTGTCTTTTTGTGCGATGAATGGCATTTATGCTCAAAATCTGTACAATGTTATTGATGAAGCATTGGAAGCCGGTTTTATGGAATGGAATTTTTCTTTGGTCAGTACCGTTAAAAAAACATTGCAGGAACAAAACCGGAGCCATCAACAAAAGAATATTGAGAAAATATTAACAAAAATTCAGCAGAAAACAAAAAATTTTGTGCCCGTTGTTGTGTTTCTAATAGCTGGTTTGCCGCACAGTAGCCATGCCGCACTTATAGCAGACATTTTGTTTTTGGCGCAGTTGCCAGTAAGCATTGGTTTTTCACCTTTATATCTTTTACCAGGGGTACCTGAATTGGAAAAAATGGGTCTGCCTGACCAAAATGGTTTACTGCGCAGCAGTGCAATGTACAAATTTGGATCTAGTTTTGAGGGACCAAATGCTCGGGAAAATATTGCGTCGATTTGGAAATTTACCAGAATGATCAATTATCTTAAACAGCCTGATAAAAACGACCCCAAACTTCATCCTACATTGACACAAAGCTTGCATTTCTTTGCGAAGTCTTTGGCAAAAAAAACTTGGTACGCAAAACACAAAGGCGAGTGGCAGCCTACTTTCACGTTTGATGTAACCTTGCCAGACCGGCTGGATATTGTGGATACAAGTGGCAAAAAAACTACCTGGCACTTCCATGAATTTTTGAATGAATCCTTTGGAAAAACTTTGCCCCCAAATATACCAATCATTTTCTAGGCATTTAAATAGACTACTTAGCCGCTAAAAAAACCACATTACAAATGTGGGGCCTCATACTTCTCGTGTGAGGCCCCATATTACAAAGGTATACTAAGAACACTTTGGTTTTCATAGTTACAGGTCTGAATCTTTAGCAGGAAAACTCAAATTGATTTGCCAATCTGATAGGAAAAAAATTAGGATACCTGGATTTGCTTTTCATTTTCCCAGATACCATGAATATTGCAATAACTGGTAGCAAATATTGTGCCGCTTTTTTTTAGTGATATTTTACCAGTAACCAATGGCTCGGTCAAAGCAACTCCTTCGTTCGCACCTTTGGCGGATTCGCCGTGTGCATTGAAATCAAACGCGCCCAAATCAATGCTAAATTTTTCGCCTTCTGGTTGAAAGTAAACATGTATCCAGCGAATATGGTGTTCTGTGGTGTTGGGATGCGCTATTTCTTTGCCTACAGATACGGTGAATTCAAAAGATTGGCCTGCTTTCACGCTTTCCGGGGCTTCAATCACTGGGGCATGTTTTTCTTGTTTCCAATCGCCTGTTTGAAAATGGTCTCCGAATTTACTCATAAAAAACTCCTTACAATAAATTTATTTCTTCATTTTATGTCAAAATATCCGGCATTTGAGCCAAAAATTCTTTTTTTTGCTGTACTGTCTGGCCACTGAGTGCAAACCCTGTTTTTAAGTTTTGATCATTGATCCAGGTGGCTGTCCAATCTGGATGATTGCCGGAAATATGCCATTGGCCATTTTGGGCATTTGCCGGCGGATAAGTAACCACAGGCATACAGCTTGTTTTGATAATAACTGGCAGTGCCGGCAATGTCAATTCTTCTTTTTGGTCAGCTAAGTTTTTAGCTAAAATTTTCGCGGCCTGGACCAAAGGAGCCAGATATGGTAAAATCCCTGCTGGATATTGGGCGCAGTCTCCCACAGCATAAATATCTGGATGACTGGTTTGCATTTTTTTATCTACTAAAATACCCATATCCGTATTCAAGCCAGCTATTTTTGCCAGTTCTATTTGTGGGGCCACGCCAATGGCAGCTAGAATATGGTTTACTTGCAATTGTTCGCCGGATTTGAGCACAACAGAAAAAACATTGTCCGCGAAATGAGCTTTCTGAATAGTATTATTGGTAAATACCTGTACATTTCGTTTTTGAAACTCCTGAGCCAGGGATTGACCTATTTGCTCTGGTACAAATCGGGCCAACAACCAGGGGGAGTATTCTACGACAGAAACCTGAAAGTCTTGGGAAGATAAGTCATTGGCAAATTCGCAGCCAATGAGTCCGCCGCCCACAATCACTATAGAATCCTTTGCCTTTAATTTTGCGCGAAACAATCGGTAATCATCAATATTGTTGACAACAAGCATTTGATCCTTGCTGATACCTTCCGGCACAATTATTTTAGCGTCAGATCCGGTAGCCAATACCAGTTTATGGTAGGAAAGTTCTATTTTTTCCGTGGTTCGATCTATGACATCTGAATCAGACATTGGGCTATACAGAATTTTTTTTTCGCCGGGCAGTATTTCTCGTACAATTGTGTGCGTCAATACTTCCATATTATTTTTTTGAGCCATTTCTTGAGCGGATTGATTGATTAAATCTTCCACAGATTTGCCATTTTCAAAAGCACTTGATAAGCCAGGCTTTGGATAAAATTCCCCGCCTTCACGGGTTATCACCAAAATGGCTTGATCTGGCAAAAGTTTTCTCAATTCTTTGGCTGTGTTGTATCCGGCTAGGCCGGACCCAATGATAACAATTGGTTTATTGGAATGCTGCATCATCTGTCCTTTTTTTTATCATTCATTAATTGGATCAAATTCTTCTTTGCCCATACCGCATTCTGGACAAACCCAATCATTGGGGATGTCTTCAAAAGCTGTATTGGGGGCGACTCCATTGTCAGGGTCTCCCTGTTGAGGATCATAAATATAGCCGCAGGCATTGCACTCATATTTTTTCATATTGGCCTCCTTTTTATTTTATGTTACTATAAATTAGATACAATCTAGGACGTCAAATCGATTTTCTAGTATTTTGCAATGCATTTTTTTCTTGACGTATTCAATTGTTTTGGTTTTAAATTAGTCGATTAAAACAAAAACATAAGATTTGGGGTACAAATGCAAAGTTTTCATGATTTGTTAAAATGGCTGGACAGTATCATTGGGGGACATCCTTGGTTTGTTCTCTTGCTTTTGGTAAGCGGTTTCTTTTTTACGGTATATTTGGGATTTCCGCAGATTCGTTTTTTTGGACATGCCATTCGCTGCGCGGCTGGGAAATATGACAAACAAGGAGACCAGGGGGATACGTCCCATTTTCAAGCTCTTACGACTGCCTTGTCCGGCACAATAGGTACAGGAAATATCGCGGGTGTGGCACTGGCTGTGCACTTGGGAGGCCCGGCTGCTTTGTTTTGGATGTTAATAACCGCATTTTTAGGTATGACAACCAAATTTGTAGAAGTCACGCTTTCCCATAAATACCGTGAGAAAGCGGAGGACGGAAGCATTGCCGGCGGGCCTATGTACTATATGAAAAATAGGCTCAACATGAAATGGCTGGCTGTTATTTTTGCTGTTGCCACTGTGGTCTCATCTTTTGGTACAGGCAATTTGCCGCAGATCAATAGTATTGCCAATTCTATGTATGCTTCTTTTGGTTTGAACCATGCGATAACCGGAGCTGTACTGGGAATTTTGCTATTTTTAGTTATTATTGGTGGGATTAAACGCATCGCCAAAGTCACACAACGTTTGGTCCCTATTATGGGATTTATATATGTTGTGGGAGCTTTGGCAGTCATTTTTAGCAATATTGAAAACATTGGGCCTTCTTTTGTATCGATTTTTGCGGATATTTTTTCCGGAACAGCAGCAACAGGAGGCTTTCTGGGCGCATCTGTGGCTTATGCTTTCAATCGTGGAGTCAATCGCGGGTTATTTTCCAATGAAGCAGGCCAGGGATCTGCCCCTATTGCGCATGCAGCAGCACGGGCCCATGAACCGGTTTCAGAAGGAATGGTAGCCATATTGGAACCATTTATCGATACAGTTGTTGTGTGTACTTTGACTGGATTGGTACTATTGTCATCGGGAGTATGGCAAGAAAAATTGCCCAATTCTTTTCAGCAGGCGGATATCCAAATACTTCAGCAAAAATATGAAGAAAAAGATCCAGAACATAGGCAAAAATTGGCTAAGCATCTTGCCAATCAAATACAACTTCCCATGTTCAACGGCGCATTGCATGTTCAAAACGGCAAGATCCAGGAAAATATCACAATTCTTCACGCAAGATCTATCGCAGAGGATGTTCGTGTTTTACAAAACCAAACGGATTTTCATGGCCGATTGTCCGTAAAAAATGGAAAAATAACCAATTCCCATATTAATGTTGAAGGCAAGTCATTACTTCATAGTGCCCCATTAACAACGGAAGCATTTAACCGTAGCTTTTTGGGCAATTATGGCCAATATATTGTCTCCATTGGTTTATTGTTGTTCGCGTTTTCCACAGCGATTTCTTGGTCTTATTATGGGGACAGGGCTATGACATTTTTGTTGGGTTCCCGTTCGGTTAAGTATTATCGAATTGTTTATGTAGGCGGTTTTTTTATTGCTTCTTTTACGGATACAACATTGATTTGGACAATTTCCGGTATTACAGTGGCACTGATGACCATTCCCAATTTGATTGGTATTCTTATTTTGCACAAGGAAATGAAGCAAACCATTGCAGATTATTGGCATGGTTTTCACATAGAATACTCTGAACAAAGAAATGAGCGTAAATAACAATGAGTATGAACAATATAGAAATTAATTTTGATAGATTGAAAGAAGATATCACCCGTTTAGGAGAAATCGGCGAATCCCCTGATAGAGGTGTATACCGTATGGCCTTTTCTCCGGCAGACATGGAAGCTAGGTATTGGCTCAAAGATAGACTGGTGCAAGCTGGCATAGAGGCATCGTTGGATGGAGCAGCCAATGTGATTGGAATTCTTCCTGGATCGGATGTCAATCTGCCTGCTGTGCTATCCGGTTCACATTTAGATACTGTGCCCGGCGGAGGCAAATTGGATGGTTCATTAGGAGTGTTGATTGTTTTGGAAGCTATGAGAACGATTTTGGAAAATAATATCCCATTGAAACGTAGTATAGAACTGATTGGATTTAGTGATGAGGAAGGACGTTTTGGTGGCATGATTGGCTCAGAAGCATTGTGCGGACAAGTTACTCCAGACAAAATACACAATTCCGTGGATTTGACCGGAATCAAATTGATAGATTGTATGGCGCAACAGGGATTGGACGCGATGGATCTTTTGCGGTTGCGGCGAAAAAGTGAATCCATTCATTCATTTTTGGAATTGCATATCGAGCAAGGGCCGGTTTTGGACAACTCTGGTCACTCTATTGGGATAGTATCCAATATAACAGGTCTTTTTAAGTGGTCGATACGACTCATTGGTGCACCGGATCATGCTGGGACAACTCCTATGAATATGCGTAAAGATGCCTTGCAAGGATTGGCTGAGTTTTCCGGTGAGATACCGAGAATATTGGAAGAAAATGGTACTGAGCATAGCCGCGCTACCATAGGCAGGGTGGAGCTGTATCCAGGCGCAGCCAATACTGTTCCAGGAAAAGTAGAATTTTCATTAGATGTGCGTGACGGGGATCATGCAGTATTAAAAGATTTGAGTGACGCATTTCGCAAAGCATTATCAGCCATTGCCAGGCGCAGGGGCTTAATGTTTGAATTTGATATTTTAAGTCAAATAGACGGGGTAGATTGCGATAAAAAAATTATGGATGTTATTCAACAAGAGAGTGATTCTTTGGGGTACAAGTCGATGGTTTTGCCGAGTGGCGCGGGACATGACGCGCAAATAATGAGTACTTTAGCTCCCATTGGTTTGATTTTTGTCCCAAGTGTAGGTGGCAAAAGCCATTCCAGCGCGGAATGGACCCATTGGCAGGATATACGCAATGGAGCCAATGTTGTACTTCATGTTTTGACCCGTCTTGCACAGGCAGAGAATTGATTTTTAACTAGTATAGGAGAATGAATGACTGAGCCATTAAAACAACAACACATGGAAATTGTTGATAATCAATACGCGAATGTTGACCCATTAAAAGAAGTTTATCGTGATTCTGTAGTAAATATTCCAGAGCGAATAGAAGCGGTAAAAAAAGGAAATATTGCTTTGCTTTGTATTGATTTGCAGTACCTTGATGCCGCGCGCGGTGAAGGAATTTTCAAGGATCCGGAGAAATCCGGTGTAGATCCTGAATCTCAGGAATACTATTTTTATACTTTGGAAAATTCTGTCATACCTAATGTGCGCCGTTTGCAGGATATGTTTCGCAGACACAATTTAGAAGTGATTCATATACGGATACAATCTTTGACCAAAGACGGAAGGGATCGGAGTCCGGGACACAAACGATTGGATCTTCTGGCGAGGCCTGGATCAAGGGAAGCGGAGTTTTTGGAAGAAATCGGACCGATTGGTGATGAAATCATTGTTAATAAGACCGCAAGTGGGGTTTTTAATGCCACAAATTTAGAATACATTCTGCGCAATTTGGAAATAGATTCACTTTTTATCACAGGTGTTTATTCCAATGAATGTGTTTCTACTACTGTGCGGGATGCCTGTGATTTAGGATTTATGGTCACACTGGTGGAAGATGCCTGTACAACAGTAACGCCGCAATTGCAGGAATTTACCATTAATATATTGCGGGACCGATACGCCCGCATTGTTACCACGGAAAAAGCGTTAGAATACATCAACTATTATCACATTAAATCTCAATGAAAATGCATGGCCCAAATTGATCACTCCACTGTGAAAAAAAATATCTGATGCCGCTTTTATGCGTTTTTCAATAAAATACAACAAGCCATGGTGTCTGAGTAGCATGACGCTTTAGATGATTGAGTGACGCAGACTACTCTGGATTATTTATCCGTACACCACCCGAGATCAATGTAACGCGCCATGAACGGATCGCTGATACGCGTTACGCAGGATCGTTGTTCCGTGCCGTGCGAGCGGCGTAGCCTGAATTTTTTTCATGAAGCGTTGTCTTTATTGTAAGCTTTTTTAAAATTTTTCAACCAATTTATAAGTGTATCATACACTGCCAGTTGTTGTTTGAGTATCTGTTTTCCAGACAGAGGCATAGGCGGATACCCCTCTTTGGCTTTATCTCTGTTGAGAACCTCTTCGACATGTGCCCTGCTCTCTTTTAAGCTTCCCTGAAGTTTATCCAATAACAAAAAGGCTTGCCCTTGATCAGCTAATCCCAAAAAGGCAATAAAGGCATTGAAATCAAAGTATACAGGCACCATTGACTCTGCCAAATTGGTCATAAGCTTTTTGATGTACTCCTCGCCCAAGGTATTTACAGAGTAGATTTTTTTTTCCGGCATCTCGCTATTTCTTTCAATGCGCATATCCAAATATCCCTTTTTATGCAATACAATGATCTTTTTATAGATAGATGGACTACTTATTTTTATAAAAGCACGAATACCTCGATAGCCGATATACTGCTCCAAGTCATAGGGACTCATGGGCCTTTTTTTTAATAAACCGAGAATAATGAGATCAATTGGCGACATTTACCCCCCCTCTGAGATTATGATAAACTACTGGTTTTAGTCAAATAAGCGGACATCAAGCCACCTTTGATTTGATTAATTTTTTAGGACTTAAATATTCTAAAAATGAATGTCTCCTTACATGATTATAATAGACCTAAATATATTCAAATATTTTTTCTTTTGTGTCTGCAAAACTAAATAATTTCCGGGAAAAATTAAGACAACTTAAATATCCACTTTTTTTGGTGAATTATAAAAAAAGTAGTTGACTAGTGATGTACTATATAGTATTATATGGTATATTGTATTTTAGGAATGAATATGGAATATATACATGGCTATAGTGCTTCCGAAAAGAGCCGCTTAATTTCTCAAGCTGGTATTTTGAGCGAACATATTCATAAATATGCCCTATTTCCGGCAAATAGCCGAATCCTAGAAGCAGGCTGCGGCACTGGCTCTCAAACTATTAGCCTTGCCCAAAATAACTCCAAATCCCACATTCTTGCCATAGACCAATCAGGAAAATCCCTAAAGATCGCGGAAAAAAGGGTCAGAGCTCTCGGTCTAAAAAATGTCTCCTTTGAGCAAAAAAATATTTTTGATTTGGAGACTGAGGACGATCCCTTTGACTTCATTTTTGTATGCTTTGTGCTTGAGCACCTTCCTGATCCCGTGAGGGCACTGAAAATCCTTAACAGCAGGATAACTCCGAATGGGGATATCTTA
>CAZCVM010000049.1:8272-9991 GCA_964501965.1 uncultured Leptospiraceae bacterium
TCTTACTCTTTGAAGGAGACCACGATTCAGTTATACTCTATCCTAAATCTGACGAGGCAACCAGAGTGGTGAAGGCCTTTAGCCTGCTCCAGCGTCAATATGGCGGAAATCCTGATATTGGCCGCGAACTCCATCATTTATTGCGTAGATCAGGCTTTTTTGACATTACCCATGAGCCTGTGAATATTTTTGCCAATAGCGAAAGACCTCAATATGTGGAAGAGTTTATCGTAAAAACCTTCAATACCATGATAGCCAATGCTAAAGAACAGGTCATAGCAAAGAAACTTTTGGACGAAAACACATGGGATGCCGGAATAAAGGGATTGCATGCCACAAGTGAGCTTAGCGGCCTAATGCAATATACATTTTTTCGGGCTCGGGCTGTGAAACGTTAGGGAGAATTATGGAATTTTTAATCCAGAAAATAAAAAAGAAACATTTTTTTATAATAGAACTATATTATATAGTAATATACAATATAACTAAGGAGAATACCATGAGACAAATTTACAATTATGCCCAAATAACTACCCCAAAGGGTCGTGAAAAAAATAAATATCTGCTTGCTATATGCCTCTTTCTTGGGCTATCTTTATCCTCTTTTCAAGTTTTTGCCCAGGAAAAAAATTCCGGAAATGCTTTTGTGGATTACTACTACCCATCCTACAATAGCGACTATTTTTACTATACACTGCGCCATAACTACCGTTTGGATCATGGTTTGATCAGCCTAAATGCTTCCAGCACAGACGAGGGAACAAAGTTGAATGAAAAGACCAAGCTATTTGTACCACTGTATGACGATGAAAATTTCAATATTGTCGTACCCGTGTATCTATATCAGACCAATATCAAGGCTGCAAACAGTGATGTCGAATTTGAAAAAAAGACTTTGCACATTTTTGGGCAGGTAATTGTAAACTACTTTTCCGGCTCTAAATGGGATTTCACTCTTATTGGCGAAGGGCATATAAGAGGAGACGAAAGCTCCATTGGCGATAAAGCGGGTAATGATATGGCTCTCTTTCCCATAATAAGATACAAGTTGAATGAAAAGTTCCAGTTTGCCCTGCAGACGCTCTTTCGAAAAAGCTGGAATAAGGACTCAACAGAAATTGGCTATATTCCTGCAGGGCAAATTTTTTTTAGAGCTTCTGATAGATTTCGCATGATGATCGGTATACCTGGGCTTTTGGGACTAGAGTATCAAGCTCCCTACCGGATAGACATTGTAACCAATATCATGATGAGTGAACCAATTCACTATATGGCAGCTATTCGGAAACGCTTCACAAATTGGTTTGATGCCACGTTTCGCTTTATCCGAGAAGGAGATTCCAGGATATATTTTGAGAGCAAAACTGCTAATATACAAAACCAATTGGAGTCCTTTGACAATATGAGCTTTGTCCACAACATCTATCAATTGGAGCTGGGGTTTATGCCTATCAAAGAAACTCTTATACAAATTCGGGGAGGATATCTCCATTCCATGGAGGTAACACTTCAGGATAGTGACAAAGAAGTTACTAGTTTATCAGGACAGGATGAGTATTTTGTAGGTGTCAATATTACAAGTAAATTCAATTTATCCAAAAATGCCAAGCGACAATTACCCAGGTTTGATTAAAAGTTAAAGGGTCGTTGGTTTATTCGCAAATTTTTTTTTCATTGGCAAAGAAAATATTGCTTTTTCGGGGGATAAAATCTCCTATT
>CAZCVM010000050.1:0-9942 GCA_964501965.1 uncultured Leptospiraceae bacterium
TTAAAAACCAATGATATCTGCGTAATGGGTGCTATGGTACCGGGCATTCCAGGAGTCATTTTGGGCCGCAATCAATATACCGCATGGGGAGCTACTTACGGCTATATGGATAGTATGGATATGTATATTGAACAAATCAAAGACGGCAAAAGACGCACTATAAACGGATGGCAAAAAGTATCTACCAGACGAGAATTTGTACGCAGGAAAAAGAAAGAAGCTTTGCCTTTGGATATATTTGAAACGGAATATGGATTTTTGGAGACAGAAAAATTGGTAGACGGTCTATATTTGTCCATTGCCTGGACCGGTCAAAAAGATTGCGGCGCAAAAGAAATAGAAGGCATTTACGCTATCAATGAATCAAAGGACGCGCATCAGTTGCAAGAGATATTTTCCCGTTTATCGTTTGCTTCATTTTGCTGGACATTTGCAGACAACCAGGGAAATATCGGAATGCAGATGAGCGGACGTTTGCCTATAAGAAGCCGTCAGCATAGCGGATTAATTGCGCAGCCAAGATGGATAAAAAAATACCAATGGAAAAAATTCGCATCCGGCAGCAAAATGCCGCGAGAATTCAATCCCAAGCGAGGCTACATTGTAACAGCCAACAATAGCCAAAATCATCTGGCCAAAATCGCCGGTAAATATCCAGTCAATACTCTTTGCATGGGAGACCACCGCGCCAGACGCATAGCCGAACAAATAGAATTTTTTACTCAAAAAAATAATCAGCAAAATAAAAAAATATCCATCCAGGACATGAAAGCCATTCAATATGATTTGTATTCTAAGCAGGCTGAAAAATTTTTTGCGGTTTTGCGGCCAATGCTAACCAATAAAATCCAAAATGGCCCCACCAGTCATCTCTATAAAAACTTACAACCATTATTGAATTGGGATTTTTATTATAATGAAGGTTCTATAGGAGCGCAATTGTTTGAAATTTTTTATTACCGGTTGATCAAGCTGGTTTTTGGACAGGAAAAAAATTTAGGATTATCATTGACCAATTTTTTGTTGCACCAAACCGGTATGTTGGCAGGTTTTTTTGACAATTTTGACAACATTCTCCTTAGTAAAAATTCCAGATGGTTTAATGGCAAACCTAGAGAATTCTTTTTTGAACAGGCCCTGAGTCAAACCGCGCAAGAAGCAGACAAAGAAATGAGCTATTTTCGACCAATAAAAATCTCTCATATTGCCCTAAGCAACATGAAACATTCTGCCTGGTTCAAAAAAGGCCAGACCAGAACTTTTCATTTCCCCGGCAATAGGGCCACAGTTTGCCAGGGTCAGATCATCCAAACTATGGAACATAAATCCTATTTTGGGCCGTCCTATAGAATGCTCGCAGATATGTCAGAATCCGGCATGCACACCAATCTGCCCGGCGGATCCAGCGAAAATCCGCTTTCTAAAAAATTCCAAGATGATTTTGACAATTGGTTGTTGGGTAGATACAAATATCTCTCTTTTCAGGACTGAGGAAATCGAGAAACTTTCTTAGCCATCAGGGCTAAAAGGAACAATGGATGTAGCACGTAGAGACGCAGCGCGCTACGTCTCTACGGCGGGGATCGTGCGTTTCTATGCACGGTTGCCAAATCATTAGCCAGCATTTCATAATTTTCTTGACAGCCGCCAGGCTAACGGATAAATTTAATATATGACGCAATTGAAAACAATATCAAAAATTCATGCGCAATCTTGATATCATTGGTTATTATTTACATATTGACGAAAAAAAGAATATACATTAGAATTAATGTATGCGTCTATTTATACCATAGTCTGCGTAGGTACTCGCTTGGGCCAGGATAAACGAATCACAAAGTACTTGGGCTTTTGAAAAAATCCTGGGTAAGGAGATGTGGAGCCAAAGCAGCATAATCCGCTCTAGTTTTGGCATACTCAATTTTTAAAAAAATTTTAAGCACAAGCTGTTAAAAAGGACTTTTTAGTATGAAAAGGACCTTTCAGGGGGAAGGAGCCTTTGTCTTTCATAGAGACTTTTAGTATAAAAGACAGATATTTATCAGGAGCTCTTTCCTATAAAAATAAATCAGTATTCAAAACAAATCTCCACATTTTTTATATGAGATTGTCCCTCAAATAGCTATAGTTTGAATGAACACCCAGCACAGTCTATGCCTGCTTTTTTCTTGTCCCGTATTTTTATTACTGGCTAGCCAATGTGCTTTTGTATAAAATTGCAAGATATTAAAAAATTACACTGTTCGGTTTTTCCACTTTTAAAACAATCCTTTGCTCAAGTGCTCTTTTTGAGAGACTTCCAATATTTTCATCATTCTGCGGTCTCCGACTAGATACCTGTCTTTACTCAAATCAATTTCCAATTGACGACGATTTTTTCTAAGAACCATAGTCCCTTTTTCTTCTTGGACTTCAGCAATCAGTTTTACCTTGGGCTTGTGCAAATCCAGTTCATTTTCTTCAATGATCTCGCCTAAATGAATGTGCGCCAATTTGCCATCATCGCCTCTGGTATGAAACCAGGCCCAATCTCCATTACCATAGAAAAAATCGCCTTTATTGAGACCCTTTGAATAATGTTTTAAAAATAGAATAGCAAAAACCGGATCAAAATGCCTTGCTTTTTGATTCCAAATGAATATCAATGCTTCTTTTGCGGACCAAGCTTTTTTATAACTTCGTTCAGAAGTCAAAGCATCAAAAACATCCACCAAGGCCGTTATTCTCGGGAAAAAAATCTTTCTATTTTGTTTGAGCATATTGACCTGTTCCGGATAACCTTGCTCCGTGAAACGCAGGTGATGATAAAGAATCATATCTTTCACATCTTCAATAAAAATATCATCATATTGTCCAAACTGTTCACTTAATATCTCGACACCTTTTTGCGGATGTCCCTTCATTTGTTCCATTTCAAAATCAGAAAGCTTGCCATTTTTGTTCAAAATTTCCCTGGCAATATGAGCCTTGCCTATATCATGGAAAAAACCACCCAAAGCCACATTACGGACAAAACGGTTGTATATTTGCTCAGTGCTTAGTTTTTCATTTGGCCCAACAACTTGATATCTTTGTGCCAAAGCATACAAAGTACTGTCTATACCAGGCAAAGAAACAAAGCCTAAGCTAAGAAGTCCGACATTGGCACTATGGCGAAAAGTATAATCATCATGCTCTTTAAGCACATTTAGTAAATTGACATAACAATTTTTGTGCGATAAATTGTCCCGAACGCTGACAGCCTCGGCGTCGACAAAATCAATCATATCCTCTACAGTGCTGGCTTTAAGACTATTTTCAGTAATACTATGAAAAATATCATTTTGCATATCTAATGCTTGATCCATAACTTTATGAGAAAAAGCCATCTTATCTCCCGGCTTGTAGTCTCCTTTGTAATTGCTCAATTTTTTAACTTCTAAATAATTTTCATATTGGTCTTTGAGTAAGTAAATCGCCTCCCAATTTTCCACCTTATGCAAAATATCTTCCGTCATTTTCGCCTGCGCAGGATGAATCAGAGCACCTTCAGCATTGTAAATATCAAAATCAATAGATTCGCCTTTATAAAAGGAAAAATTGTCAAGGGCTGCCAACTTATTTTTTGGAACCCGTTCTGCATTATTCTTTGTTTTTTTTGTTTCCATTCAAATCGCCAATAAAACTAAATATATTCTTAGAACACGACGTTAATTCTAGTGCTTCTGGATTGGTATTGGCCATCCAAAAATCTAGAATATGTTCAATTTTTTATACAACCAAATAAAATCAAGATAAATTCATCCATTATTATTTTATTTGACTTTACATTTTTGCCCTTGATTTTAGCCTTATGTTAAAAATTAATGAAAAAATACAATTATTAATGAATTTGAAATGGAATTCTTATATTTTTCACAATATTCTTTTGCGCGGTTTACACCAACGATTGTATTGCTGTATATTGCTCTTTTTTTTCTGCTAAAAAAAGACGCCAGCAAAACATCGAAGCTACTGGCTGGATATTTCTTTCTGGTCATGCTCTACAATTTAGGCCATTTTATTTGCTATTCATTTTATCATCCATTGGGCGCATTGGGTTGGTATTTGACAGCCTTAGCTCCGGTTGCTTTAAGTTTTCAAATGCAATTTGCATACCATTTCCCGCGACAAAATTTCAAAAAAGAAGCACGTATTGTTTGGATTATTACCTTGTTATTGGCTATC
Source organism: uncultured Leptospiraceae bacterium (assembly GCA_964501965.1). Classification (GTDB taxonomy): domain Bacteria; phylum Spirochaetota; class DYNZ01; order DYNZ01; family DYNZ01; genus CAZCVM01. The sequence continues at coordinate 4,207 of CAZCVM010000050.1, forward strand.
TCAGGCTTTCTCCATTTTATTATGACTACATTTAACGGAAACTTTCTATCCAATGAACAGCATTACAACACTAGCCTGCCATCCCAAATCCTGCCTCCTTTGGGCTTGCTTTATTATCTCTGGACAATCAGTATTTTTTTCCGCCAATCTTTATATTCTACTCGTGCGAATAGAAAAAATAAATCATTTTTACAAAAATTGAAAATCATATTTTTGCCGCCTGACCGCGAAGCACGGGCAGCCTTGAGTTTTTCTATTATTGTTTTTATGGAAGTTGTCCATATTTTACTTTTGGTTCTTTTTCACAATTTTGAAGCACTGGACTTTTCTGCATTAAATTATGGTATCAACACAGCTTTTCTAATCATTGCTTTTCTTTACGTAATCATATATATCAACAATTCACCCGAACAAATCACTTTTCTGGTAAGGATCATCGGAATTAGTTTAATAAGCCTGTTATTTTTTATTAGTTTTATTGGTCACTTTACTTTACACTGGCAAGACCAAGCTTACAATCAGGAAAAAAAAATACTCCTCAAAACAATTCTGTTGCAAAAAGACAATTTATCAGCAATCAAAAAACACAAAGAGATTGATTTTATTCTTCGTTATCAGGATTTATCCAAATACGATGTTTTTTACCAGAGAAATCAATCATTGATCTTTCCGGAAAAAATTCGTTTCTGGACAAAACCTCCCACCATTAAACAGATTCTCACAAAAATCAATTCTGATCAAGCACTTGTTTTTTCAAGCAGTGTAAACATAACGGATCAACGGCTTTTTTTGCAAATCAAAGAAAAAAATTATTATGCTTTCAAAACCAGAGATTCATCAAATCATTTTATTATTGGTTTCAATTATTTGGCCTATCGTCAAAAAATTCATGATGCGGCTGCGATGCTTATATTGGTTATATTTATTTCATCATTAATAATACTATTCATTTTTCCATTATTATTGTACAAAGGTTTATTGAATCCTTTGAACAATCTGCTACAGACTGTCAAAAAGGTAAACCAGGGCAATCTTTCTGCTTTCGCGCCAATTTCTTTTCACGATGAGATTGGTTATTTGTCCGGCTCATTCAACAAAATGATCATTTCTATCAAGGACAGCAAACAACAATTGGAAGAACATGCTTTGAATCTGGAAGAAAAAGTTGCCAATCGAACGGAAGAGCTAAGTGCCGCCATGGAAGAAATGCAGGCAATCAATGAACAATTAATTGAGACCAGAGACGAACTCTGGGGCGAAATGCAATTGGCAAAAAAAATACAGACTGCTTTATTGCCCAAAAATCCATCATTACCCCACTATGATATTGCGGTGTATCTTGAACCAGCAAATGAAATTGGGGGAGATTTTTATGACATTATTGAAGCTGGAAATCTGCATTGGTTTGTCATTGGCGATGTTTCCGGTCATGGCGTACCTGCTGGTCTCATCATGATGATGACGCAAACCGCTATACACGCAGTACTCGCAGAAAACCCGCACGCAAAACCAGCAGTATTGTTGAACCGAATTAACCATGTAATCACGGAAAATATCCGCCGCCTGCAAGAAGATAAATACATAACCATTACAGTTTTGGCAGCGGACTCAAAAGGTGTTTTTCGTTTTGCCGGACTGCACCAGGATATATTACTGTACCGGTCAGCCAGCCAACAGGTAGAATGCGTTGAAACGGATGGATTTTGGATCGGCATCGAAGACAACGTAAAAGATTATATAATGGAAAACTCATTCATTTTATATCCAGAAGATACCATGATCCTTTTTACGGACGGTATTAGCGAAGCCTATTTAGCGAATACCGTGGCAAAGCCAGATAACCAAACAGAAATCTTTATGCCCAAAATGTTCGGCAATGAAGGTATAGTTCGTATCCTAGCTCAAAATGGCCAACGTGAAGCAAAAGAAATCAAGACTGCTATATTGAATGAAATGTCTATGTATGAATCTGATGATGATAAAACATTAGTTATCATCAAAAGACTCAAATAAACATAAAACCATATTCAATGCTTGTTATGACTGTACCTTTTTTGACAAAGTTTCATTTATTCAACAAATCAAGCTAAAAAAAGGCAATCCGCCCCATAAAACAGCGCAAAAAATTGTGATTTATAAACAAGGTCATTTATTTTTGCGTTGTCTGCATAACCTGAATCATTTTTGCAAAGGAAGCTATATCTAAAGACGCGCCGCCAATCAGGCCACCATCGACATTGGGCATACTCATCAATTCGCCAATGTTGTCCGGCTTAGCAGAACCGCCGTACAAAATTCGTACTTCATTGGCAACTTGCTCATCGTACATATTCTGGATCAATTCGCGGACAAAAGCATGAGCCTGTTCTGCGTCTTCTTTGCCGGCTACCTTGCCTGTGCCAATAGCCCATACTGGTTCATAAGCAATGATCATATTTTCGCCAGAAATCGCAATATCCTGCAATCCCTGTTGTATTTGTTCACGCAAAACTTCTTTCACCTGACCAGCTTCCCGCTGCTCTAAAGTCTCACCTATACAAAAAATCGGGACCAGGCCATGCTTCATAGCCAATTGCATCTTTGCTCGAATATTCGAATCTGTTTCCCCAAAAATGGTACGCCTCTCTGAATGGCCCAAGATCACATGGCTTACACCCATTTCTTGCAAAAACAGAGGCGATATCTCGCCGGTAAAAGCGCCACTTTCTTTGAAATAACAATTCTGAGCGGCAATCTGGATGTACGTGTTTTTTGATTTTGCCACTGCTGTGTCCAAAGCAACAAAAGTGGGTGCCACAATAATCTCGCATTGATCCGAATCTACTTGTTCAATCAATTGGCCAATAAAGTCACCTGTTTCCGTTACACTCTTATTCATTTTCCAATTGCCTGCGGCAATGGGTTTTCTTGATGTCATATTTCCTCCTTAAAGCTTAGCTTTATATTGTATTATTTTTGATACAAAAATACTATTTATTCGGTTCGACCTTGTCATCTGAATCCGCAAGTCCGGAAACAAATCCGTCCCAATAATCCGCAACATCATCTTGCAAATCCACAAATTCCAAACCAGCACGCATATAACCTTTTCCAGCACTGCTCAAATTGCGCACATATCCGACTTGCCGCAATGGTTTTGCGCCATCTTCCAGCACGATCTGCAAACCCATGAGGGCATTGGGCTTAAAAATCGTGACAAGTTTTCTATTGTTAAAAAATAAACCAATACCATGATAAGAAATATTGATCACTGGAACCCTTTCAGCAACAGGCTGGATTATTTTTGCCAATTGCAATTGAGCGTTGAGTTTTTCAGCAACGCGATTCAATTGTTCCAGCATTGCAGGCGGATATTTTTTTTTGGAATTGACATAAATAAAACCATAAGGCACTTTTCCGGCGTACATGATAGGCACTGTGATGTCACAAATAGTTGTCTCATCAATTTTTCTGGCAAAAGGCTTGATCCTTTTAAAGAATACCTGACTTGGTATTGTACCGCCAATATCATTCTCCGGCAAATGAGGTTCTTTGATATTGGAAATAAACATAGGCTTTTTAAATTCCTGAATGACTTTCCCGCGCACAGAGGTCATTATTTCATGAAAAAAATATATTTCCACATTTTCAAAATATCGTTTCAAAGCCTCACTAAAGACATAAGAAGCACGCTCGATCTTGGTATTGTTGTATTCAATGGCTGCTGCTATTTCATAATCTGAGATAAAATTTTGGATATAAATTTTGTTATTTTTTTTCAACAAGTCTATCCGTTTTTCAGAACGTGTTACATCTTCCTGCCGAAAAGCGACAAAAGTAAAAATAGTGGAACCATTATTTGTCAATTTATCTATCGCCAAATCCACGATATTCTTTTTTTTATTGTGAACATAATAAATCGAAACATCGCTTTCAAAAAAATTGTCCAGCTCGATCTTATCTCCCTGGATACTAAGGATACGAACGATTTTCCCCGCATCGCCATGTTGCTTTACAAATAGAGTTTTTTCTTTTTTCAAAGAATCAGCGTTTTCTATCAGCCAGTCGTTCATTTTCTTTCCTAAAACAGATTTGCAAAATTGATTATATGTTGAACACAATTTGTCACAAAATTTTAATTTAGATCAGGATCCAAAGTTGTTTCCGCAAATACCCTAAAAATCCCGCCCTTGGCCTTCAATGCTTCCCGCCAGCTTTGTTTTGGGTTTTCAGAAAAAATCAGCTCTTTATCACAGGGAAGCACAATCCAGGTTTCCATATCAATTTCTGTTTCCAATTGACCCGGCCCCCAGCCGGAATACCCGGAAAATGTCAAAATTTTTGCATCATTGTCACCATTCATAAAAACTGGAAATAAATTTTCAAACACTGGTTCAAAAAATACACCAGGAATTATTTCTGTACCAGTGGTCAATCCATTGCCATTGTGTAAAGCCATGATGTATTCTCTTTGCACTGGACCGCCCATATATACCCTGTCTTGGATAGCGCGTACTCCGGTTAGCTGCGGCAATATTTCATTGATTGACAAATCTAAAGCGCGGTTTACCACAAAACCAAAAGCACCCTCTGTGTTGTGATCCACTAAAAAAATAACTGTTTCCCGAAAATTCGGATCAGCCAGATCAAAGCGGGATACCAATACATATCCCTGCCAAAATTGTTGATTGTGTTTATCATTATTTGAATATTGATCTCTCATGCTTGATTGTTTTCACTTTTTTGAATATCATTCGTTTGATACTACATACGAAATATACCGGTACGAAAATCGTCTATAGGTGCATTAAAACTAGCACAAAGCGCGCGTGCAAGGATTTTTCTTGTATCCAATGGAGAAATAATACCGTCATCCCACAAACGCGAAGTCGCGTAATAAGCATGCGATTCGGTCGCGTATTTATCCAAAATTGGCTGACGATACGCGGCCCATTCTTCTTCGGACATTTCTTGGCCTTGTTTGGCAAGCTGATCTTTTTTTACTGTGGCCAAAACATTCGCTGCTTGCTCGCCACCCATCACAGAAATCCTTGCATTGGGCCACATCCATAAAAAACGAGGACCAAACGCCCGGCCGCACATACCATAATTGCCGGCCCCATAGGAACCGCCAATAACAATGGTAAACTTGGGCACATTCGCGACAGAAACTGCATGCACCATTTTAGCTCCGTCTTTGGCAATGCCCCGTTGTTCATATTCACGGCCAACCATAAAACCAGTGATATTTTGCAAAAAAAGCAAAGGAATACGACGCATGGCACACAATTCAATAAAATGCGCTGCTTTTAACGCGCTTTCAGAAAACAAAACCCCATTATTGGCCAAAATCCCAATCGGCCAGCCCTGTATATGCGCAAATCCAGTCACAATCGTAGGCCCATAACGTTCTTTGAATTCCTGAAAACGAGAGCCATCGACAATTCTTGCGATGATTTCTTTGACATCAAATGCTTTTCTGCTATCCAAAGGCAAAATACCCAAAATCTCATCCGCTGGATACAATGGTTCCTGGGGCTTTTGTTGCCGAATCTGATTGTTAGTGACCGCCTTTTTTGTCCGATTGAGCTGGGCAACAATATCACGGGCAATTTCCAATGCATGTAAATCATTTTCAGCCAAATAATCCGCCACACCGCTCATTTTGGTATGAACTTCAGCTCCACCCAATTCTTCGGCGGAAACCTCTTCACCTGTGGCCGCCTTCACCAATGGAGGGCCTCCCAGAAAAATCGT
>CAZCVM010000051.1:0-9515 GCA_964501965.1 uncultured Leptospiraceae bacterium
ATAATGATGGGCGCGTACCAGACAGGCGCGAATCCGAAAGTAGATGAAGCCATAGATCATATCGATAGAATAAATGGATTTTTACAGCAAAATGTGGAGGAATCCGACAATCCTGATCAAGTGCGGGAAAAGCTGGCCCATGTTGTTGGCGAAGTTCAGGAAGCAGATGAGCAAGAAGTCGATCCATTGGCAGCAGTTTTGAATATATAATGAAATTTTAATAAAATTATGAAAAATTTTTTAAATAACTATCCAACCAATTACCTGAGAATTAGGATATGGTGATGGCAAAAAAATTTGAATTTTCATTACAAACACTATTGCGTATTCGCCAGCAGGAAGAAAAAATTGCTATTGCTGAATTGGGAAAAGCGCAGGCAAAAAAAAATAGAATTCTGGAAAGGCAAAACAATTTGCAGCTAAGTCTGGAACAAAAATACAATCAAAGACAAAATCTGGCGGATGCGCGGCAAAATTGGGAAAGTGCCCGTGATATTGCCTCGCTTCAGGAAATGATCCGTTTGGAACAAAAAAGGATCGCTCCATTGCTTACAGAAATCGAAGGGGAAATAAAAGAAAAAACACAATTGCTGATGGAAAAAAGCACACAACGCCGAGTAGTAGAAAAACTCAAAGAAAATGCCTATGAAATGTACTTAATCGAACAGCGTCGTGAAGAAAACAAGGAAAACGATGACATGAATCAAAATATTTATCAATGGCGAAAAAAAACATTCAGTCAAAGTTTATAAATTAAAGGAGGAAAAAGTGCAAATTTCATTACAAAATTTGATCAAAAGAATTCAGGATATCAAGGTAAACAATAAAATGGTTCTAACGGAAACAAAAAGCCGCATAGATACCCGCATCGGAGATATTTATAAAAAAATAAATGCCGGACAGGATTTTATGAAAATGCTGCATAAAGAAATTTCCAGTACAAATATTCAAACACCTGTTATCAATAAAACCGGATCGCAAACTCAAAGCAAAACAATCGAGTCTCCAGACAAACCGAACGATAAAAGCCTTAGCCAGGAAATGATGCAGCAGTTCATTCAGTCCGGCTTGAAAGATCAATTTGGAAGTTCGGCACCATTAGTGCAAGGTTTATTGCAAAAACATTTACAAAATCAAAACTTATTGAACCAGGAAACGAAAGGAGGCAAGAAATGAAATCTGTAAAAATACGCGCAATGTATTTGGTGATCCTTATTTTGTTTTTGATCACCGCTGGTTTTTTGTGGCTGGATTTTATTGGATTGGTAAATTTAAACAAATACAGAGAACAATATTTGCCAGGAACTAAATCTCTATCAATCCAATCCAAAGATGATGAGCCGTCACTGTTGCAATGGGAAGAGCTCAAAAAAACCAAAGAGAAATTGGATGAATTGTCAGAATCTTTGGCAGCCAAACAGATTAAGCTCAATGAACGTGAACGTCAGATCAAAAAACTGGAAGAACAATTGGCCCAAAGGCGCAAAGGATTGGATTTGGAAGCCAAAAAGTTGCAACAAGAAAAAAAACAGTATGCTTCCTACAAAAAGAATATTGAGGATTTGGCTCAAAAAATCGGCAATATGCCACCTGATGGTGCTATCAAAATCATGGCAAATTGGGATGATATCTTGGTGATTGATGTATTGCGCCGAATGGATTCCCTGGCTGCTGATGAAGGCAGGCAGTCTATTACATCGTATTTGCTTTTTTTGATTCAACAACAAAATCCGGAGCGCGCTGGCAATATTATGCGTAAAATGGCTGAGTTTGTGCCGGAGTCCTCATAAAGCCATCTTGGTCGGGTACTATTCCCATTCTTTGCGGTGATTTTTACTTATCTTTTTTCCGAAATGAACGATAATAAGGGAGGTTGAGATACAAAATTAAGCTAGAAAAAGAGATAGAGAATGAATCCTTTGTTGTTATCAGCGCAAAAAAAGGCATCTGAAACAAAAAATCCCAATTCTTTGAATATGCCTACAACATCTTTGCTTGCTCGGTCGTCAGATGGATTTTTTGCCGGTATTTTGCAAAAAAATCTGGACAATGCTTTTAGGCCGTCCTTGACGTCATCATCAAACAATTCGTTGACAGGAAATATAAGCCAGCACAATTCGCAAAAAAATAATGCGCCAATATCCTGGGCCATGGATTATCAAAATCGGAACAATGCGAGCAAACCAAACAATGCTCATCAAAATGACCGGTCTGTGTATTTCCAGCAGGCTTCTTATCAGTCCGGCCCAAATGATACATCCGCATATCAGCAAATGTCCCCAAAAGAATCCAAAAAAGAATCTGAGTATAATCCATCCATAACCAATAGGCCGGACAATAAAAGTGATGAATACAGCGCGCAAAAAATAAATCAAGAGTCCAGTGATCAAAATGATCTACATGAAATCGATAATAAAGTTGCCAAAGATGCGGCAAAACAAATGGACGATATCAGTCAGCAAATTGCTCAATTGGTGGATCTGATCAAAAAACTAGAAGCTTCAGGGTCATTGGGGGAGGACTCCCAAAAGATGCGCATATCGGATGTGAGTTCTAATGCCAACAAAATGAATGCAGATATTGAAAATATAAAAAAACAATTGAATCAAATATTGAAATCACTGCAATCCTTTTTGAACAATACTGCAAATAAAGAAATTGATCCGGTCCTGGCACAGGATTTACAAAAGCAATTGCTTTCCCTGAATGATAAAGTTCAAAAATTGTTATCTGGAAAGAATATTTCACAAAATGAGTTGCAGTCTTTGCGCGATAGTCTGCGGTCGATTCAGGAATGGACGAGTAACCATTCCAATTTATCTGTTAAGAGTAATGCGGCTACAGATACCTTATTGGATGCGAATCAAAAAGATTGGTCATCAGCTGTAAAGCAACGTTCTCAAGGTGAAAACGCGCGAGATAGTTTGATGGATCCCAAAAATTCGCAGATAAAACCAGACGCAAAGTTGTCGGCTGGTGCGGACGCAGAACAACAAGGAGTTATGCGTCATACTGCTGCGGCATTGGAAAAAGGATCATGGATTCGAGAGTCAAAAAGCAATGCTGCCAAAAATAATGCCAACGCAGCAGTTTCGATTGAAAACATGAATCAAAAAAATTTGGAATCAGCACAGGCATTGACCGCGCTATCAGGTATGAATTCGGATGAAACATTGTCCTTTGAAAAAAGAGGTCGCGGTGCGGAAGATAATTATTTGCGGAATCTATCCACTTTGAATGCTAAAAATATGCTAGGCCAAGCGGCAAAAAGCACAGGTTCATTGGCAAATATGACAAATGTCGAGATGCGCCAAGTCATTGACCAGTTGATCCAGCAAGCTCGGTTGGCCCAAAATGCTCCTGGTCAGTTTCGTTTTTCCGCGAATCTGAAACCTGAGTGGCTAGGGCATGTATCTTTCCATTTGGACTATGATAAGGGAGCAATGCTGGGCAAATTTTTTGTGAACAATGATCAGGCTAAAGAGTTGCTGCAGCAGCATTTGCAGGATTTGAGACGTGAGCTTTTGAATATGGGCTTTGATATTGAAAAGTTTGAAGTCGCATTAAAAGAACGCAATGATGAAGGCAATTTTGCTCAGTTGCAAAGCGATGAAAATGATTCATCTTTGGGCAATGAAAATGATGGATCGCTAAATGGCAGCAATGAAGATGATAATGAATTCAATGAATCAGATGATTTTTATGGATGGAATAGAAACGCAATGAATCAAAAGACAGCTTTTGATATGCGTGTCTAATACAATAGATTAATTTTTACTGATAAGGAAATAAGTGATGGATATAAGCATTTTGCATGGTAAAGACACAAAAAATTTGACATTGGATCAAAAAGCTCAAAAGCTTCGAGATCAAGGCATAGACGTGGTAAACACGCGCGGTAAAAATTTGGGGAGAGATCAATTTTTAAAGCTATTGGTTGCCCAATTGTCGCATCAGGATCCGATGAAGCCGGTAGAAGATAAACAATTCATCGCCCAAATGGCGCAGTTTTCATCTTTGGAGCAAATGACACAAGTAAATAAAAATTTGGAATCATTGGCGCGACAAAATTTGGCTAGTCAGAGTTTTTCTTTATTGGGTCGAAAGATATCAGGAAAATCGGAAGATACCGGATTGGCCATTCAAGGCACTGTGAAAGAAATTGAATATGTCAAAAATAAGACAATTCTTGTTACTGATAAAGGGAAAATAGCAGTGGACAATGTATCCAAAGTCCAGAATTAGAAATTGTGTTGTATAGTAATATTTAAATAACTAAATGATTTGCTAAATAAACAAAGGGAGTAAATGCACTATGATGCGTTCATTATATGCCGGAGTGTCCGGATTAAAAAATCATCAAACTCGAATGGATGTAATTGGAAACAATATATCAAATGTAAATACTTATGGATATAAGGCAGAAAGGGTAACGTTCCAGGATTTGCTGTCTCAAAGCATGTCTGGTGCGTCAGCTCCGCAGGACAACAAAGGCGGGGTCAATCCGAAACAAGTAGGATTGGGAATGATGATAGCATCGATTGATAAACTTTTTACTCAGGGAAGTTTGCAAACAACGGGCAAAGAAACTGATTTGGCTATTTCAGGAGACGGCATGTTTATTTTGCGGGATGGAGATAAAAAGTTTTATACCCGCGCTGGTACTTTTAATATAGATAAAAATGGAACTCTGGTCAATCCTGGAAATGGTTTGAAAGTGCAAGGATGGATGGCTGCCGCTGATAATGACGGTGTGCCCCGCGTAAACACTACTGCAGCAGAGCAGGATATTCAATTGCCAATATACGGCAAAGACCCTGCAAAAAGGACAGACCGCGTGGATTTTTTGTGCAATTTGAATAGTCAGGCCGCGATACTTGGCGCAAATCCGAATCAGGATGAAATACGCAAAGACGGATGGACCACTAGGATAAATGTTTTTGACGATCAAGGTAGACCTCAAGAATTGACTATGAGATTTTGGAGAACCGCGAATAATACATGGGTCGGCGAAGCTAACCTGGCCGGTGCTCAAGATATCCGGTTGGATGTGAATAACCAAACGGGACAAAGTCAGGAAAATACCAATAATCGTATACGGCTTGAATTTGCGCCGGACGGTAGGTTAGTTTCTGCCGGTGATCATGGAACTCCAGATCGGCTCAATAGTGGAGAGCTCAATGTATCTTTGGGATTTCGTATGCCCAATGAACCGGGTCGTCGAACTATTCAAATGAATCTGGGAAATGTCGGCCAAATAGACAAATCGATCACCCAGTATGCTTCTGGATTTACAACAAAAGTTTCTGAACAAAATGGTTATCCAATGGGATACATGGAATCTTTTCGGATCGATGATTCAGGCCGCATCACGGGCATTTACTCAAATGGTCAAAATAAAATGTTAGCGCAAATTGCTATGGCAGTATTTACCAATCCAGCTGGTCTCAATAAAGCAGGTCAAAACAATTATCAGGTTTCCAATAACTCCGGAGATGCCCAGGTAGGAGCAGCAGGGGTTCAGGGCAGAGGAAAAATTAATGCGGGCATGCTGGAAATGTCAAATGTGGATTTATCAGATTCATTTACGGATATGATTGTCACACAACGCGGTTTCCAGGCAAACTCGCGAACAATCACAACATCGGATCAAATGCTGCAAGAAGTATTGGGACTTAAGCGGTAAAATGATTGATTTTTTGATTGAATAATCAAAAAAATTTGTTTTGCCTGGGACAAAACATGAACCAAGGAGCTTTTTCATTAATAGAACTTCATATTATTTAAGTAAGAGGTCTATTATGAAAAAGCAACCTAAACCAAAAAAATACACAAATCACACCAGTGTCAGCTTGAAATCTCGTCATAGAAAGATTTTGGAACAAGTAGCGCAAAAGCATGATATATCAATGAATGAATTGATGATTGTGCTGTTGCGTTATGTCAATGAGCGTGCTTTAGATTTGCCATATAAGCAAGTAAGAGTGAAATACCAAAAATCAGATGCAGCTAGTGGAGAAAATATTGAAATTGTAAATTTGTATATTGGGCAGCGAGATTATGAAAGGAATTTAGATGCACGGAGGTATGGTAAGGTTTCCGTTTCTTTTCTTTTGGCTTATGCTATTGATCATTTTCTTGATTTAGTTCTTCAATTAATTTACAAAGGTTTTGCTCAGGGCAAAGAAATTTTAAATAACTGCATTAGTCTCCAGACTTTTTTAGTAAAAAAAATGACAAAAAGAATCAAAATGGTATCTATTTGGTACCCGCAAAAAGAATAATTAAACAAAACTGGCAAAACACAAAAACCACAATTGTTTTTCTCTCTGAAACACTATTTCTGGAAATATTCAGAAATATATTGAGCCACTTCTGTAGAAGAAATGTCTTCCAGGCATTTCTTTAGGGATTTATTTTTACATTTACCGCGCCCATTGCGGGAGCAGGGGCGGCAGGTGAGTTCTTTTTCAAAAACATGGCTTGTTTTTCTGTAGGGCGCATAACCAAAATGCCGGGTTGTAGGTCCGAAAAATACGAATGCGTCTGTGTCAACAGCTTCAGCCACATGAGACAGGCCAGAGTCATTGCCAATAAGTATTTCGCATTTTGAAATTAGGGCTGCTGTTTGTTTTAGAGATAGCTTGCCTTGTAAATTTACTATCGGCAAAGGTAAATCTCCCAGGTGATCGCATTCGATGTCTTGTGGGCCGCCAAAAACATAGAACATTGCTTGAAATTTTTCGTACAAAAGATAGACCAATTCTTTGTATTTTTCTAAAGGCCATTTTTTTAAGAAGTGTGCTGCGCCTGGAGCGATGCCAATGATCGGGCTAGTGGTGGATTTTGTGTAACCGTTTTGGATTTGGGATATTTTTTTTGTGAAGATTTCTATTGCAGTGTTCTGGGCTTTTTGCAGATCCTGGTCGCTAAAAAGCATTTGTGTTGCTTCCAAAGTCGTGTCCAAGCTGATTTGTTTTAAAGGTGTCAAATAATCTTCTATTTTGCGTGGCATGGTATGGTATAGATTCCATCGTAAATTCAATAAAGCAATCCGCCGCAGTGTATCCTTGCTATATTTTATTTTTTTGCCGGAAACAGAGAAAAGCAAAATCCTGCTGCGCAGGCTTCTATGCAAATCTATATATAAGTCATATTTCTCTTGTTTAATTTTTTGAATGAACGCACGCAATCCGGCAAAGCCCTTTGAATTGTCAAAGGCATGTACCGTATTGATATGCGGATTCTCAATTACAATGTCTTGAAATTCTTTTTTTACCACAATGTCCACTGTGGCATTGGGATATGCTCTTTTAAGTTTTTTGAATAATGGTGTCGTAAGTACAATGTCGCCTAGAGAGCTAAACCGGATCACGAGTATTTTATTGTATTTTTTTTTCATAGTTTTTGTAGAGTTTATAAAGTTTTTGCTAGTCTACTTATTCTTAGTTTTGTAATTGATTGGAATTTTCAATTATTTTCTTTGATATAGGACAAAAAAATCCATTGAGTTATTTGTTTCAACAAGTAATTTGTTTCCCTGATTTCGAAAAATCGCCCGTCCATAAGTGGACTGATTGTACTTCTTATGGTATGCAATTGAAAATGAACCTTGAGTGCTTTTTTGCAAAAGATACAATTGAAGTGTCTGGCCGTCAAAAAAAATAAGAGACAAATCATTTTTAGGTGAATTATTTATATCTATATAAGATGCGGGGTCAGCCTTTGCCAGAGTTTGCGTTGGATCGGATTTATGGATATTTTCTTGTAGGGAAAAAAATGTTCCTTTTGTGTTAGCCAGAAAAAATTCTTTTTTTTGAAAAAAAAGCAGCAATGGTTCGTCTCCATCGATTATCTCCATAGGCAATGATTGCGGATAGTCTTTGTCCAGAACAATTTGAGTCAAGAGAGTGGGAGACAAAGGGTCATTTTTATTATTTTTATTGTATTGAGGCAGTTGATACCAGAGTAAAATATCAGGCCCCGGAGGTGTACCAGCGTGCAATACCACAAATTTCCCGTTATGTGACAAATGGATATTTTTTATTGCAAAATACTGGTCCGGCGTGAAGCCGGAAATGAGATTTTCCCCGGAGTGTATGCGTATATTTCTATATTTTTTTGTGGGAATATGGGCCAGGGTAATGCTACCATCCAAAAAACTGAGTCCCAAGTATTTTTCATCAGAAGACCAGGATACAGCAGTCATTTCCAGACCTAATGATAGATTGGAAAAAATTTGTGATTGGAACCGATTGAATAAAGCAATCACGCTGGAGTCTGCGGAAATCATTAATACATAATTGGCATTGGGCGATATAGATGGATATTTGCGCGTTTGACGCTGCCAGACCTGATGTCCCTGGTTGGTGAACAAGGAAACACTGTCACCGGTTTTGAAATACTCCAGGAGATAAGCACCATTCAGGCTTTTGTCCCATAATGAATCAGGTTTCGCGGGCCAAATACGACCAATCTGTCCATTTTCCAGGATGCCGGCTATGGCGTTTGAGCCGATATAATTGTAAATGATCGAGTCATTTGTGAGTGTGTTTTTGCTAAAAGGCAATTGTGATTTGATTTTGTCCGGTTCTGCTGGTTTTTTTTGCAATTCTAACATTATTCTTTGTTCAATGGAGCTAAAATCCCAGGTCCATTGTTTCACAATTTGCATTGTGATTTGTTTTGGGCTGGCTTTAGGCCAAAAATAGTACACAGCAAAAAGAATAGCACCAATGATCGTCAGATAAAACAACTTTTTGAATGTTCCGCTGTTTTTGGATTTTACTTTTGTATAATCGTAACGCACAATGATTCTCCCAGATAGTTTGCGTGAATATAGCCAAATAAATAAGACTGCTGTTACAAGTCAGCCCTTTTTTGCATAAATCACCATACCTGACGTCAGGTAACGACCTCGCCATTTCAATTTGCTCATAAAGTGGTAGCGTGCGATGCGAAGCCATTGGAAATAATCCAGGAAACCTGTAAACTGTCCTCGGGCTTTGTGCAATTTTGGAAAAAGACCAAATTCTACTCCCCGAAATGAATAAATCTGGTTTGTGCCCGCCCATTTTTGCAAAGCCTGGATCAGATTTTTTTCTGTATAATAGTGCAAGTGACCTGGTAAAAAATAATGATAGTTCAATCCAGCGCGGATAGCTTGCCATCCATTGAAATCAGCGGTTTGAATAACCAAAAGACCCCCTGGTTTGAGCAGCCGTCCAATACCTAAAAAAAAGCTTTCTGGACAGGTCACATGTTCGGCGACTTCAATGGCAGTGATCACATCCATAGAATGGTCCGGCCAGGGACAGGTCTCTATTGTGCCATGATGTATTTGGTGGCCTTTTTGATCTGCTTTTGTATCGATAGGATTGCTTTGTTGCACAGCATATTCGGATGGTTCAATACCAAAAGTCTGAAAATATCTGGCTGCAGTATCCAAAAAGCCTCCAAATGAACAGCCTATGTCCAAAAAATTGCCAGTTTTAACAAATTGGCGGATTTTTTTT
>CAZCVM010000051.1:9525-9834 GCA_964501965.1 uncultured Leptospiraceae bacterium
CAAACAATTGCGTGAGAATCATAGCTTTGGCGTTCATCATGGTAAGTGTATGCGCTGTTTCCCTGAAAGTATTCTTTTTTATAAAGACTGTCATTGTAGGCCTGGCTCCATTGCGGATTCATGAAAATATGGCCGCATGTTTGGCAGCGGCTGAGGGCAAAGCCAGGATCAAATCTATCTATTTGACCGTGTTTTTGCAGATTTGACCCAGCGCATAATGGACAGGCTTTTATGGTAGGTTTATATAATGTTGGAATTTGGTTTTTTGTCGGCATTGTGTTTTCTTTTTAAATAACTATGTTTAAATAA
>CAZCVM010000052.1:0-2182 GCA_964501965.1 uncultured Leptospiraceae bacterium
TGCCGTACAACTTTGCCGCATCATCACCCTTGGTAAAAAAACCTTTGCGTGCCAACCGGTCTACCCGATCCATAAACTCTTGGGCACAATATTCTTGACCATCCACCTTAAATGCCTGGAATGTGCCGTCTTCATTCATAGAAACGCATCCATGATACAAAAGATTGCCATTATAAATTTGATAAATACTGCCTTTTGCAAACAAAAAACGCGTATGTTTTTGCAATTTATCGCTATGACAAAAAGAATGACGCAATTTGTCCAGTACTTGCTCTTCTTGTTCAGTCAAACGGTACGGATCCGAAGGATCAATTGTTGGAAAATGACTATCCTTCAATGGATAAACAACGCCATTGAGCTTGACCGTGCCCTGGTCATAATCAATCATGTTCAGTACCAACCTATCCTGCATATTGTAATGCGGTCGCCGCAAGATAACTTGTCCTTCCACCTTGAGTTGAATAACAGTAATCGCTTTGTGCATTTTGGTCAGCATGTCAATTTCCCGCTCAGTAAATGAATCAGGATCATTAATTTTTGGTTCAAAACCCAGACATGGATCATTCTGATAAACATCCAAACAAAAAGTCGCCAACGGCATTAGGCTAATCGCGTACCCGTCTTCCAGCACTTCTAAATTCGCATAACGCAAAGTCATGCGAACCGCGTTGGCAATACAAGCATCAGAACCAGCCGCAGCCCCCATCCATAAAATATCATGATTGCCCCATTGGATATCCACAGAATGATACTGCATCAATCGATCCATAATAATATGCGGCCCGGGACCCCGATCATAAATATCGCCAATGACATGCAAATGATCTATGGCAAGATATTGAATGATCTCTGCGATCGCGATGATAAAATCATCAATGCGTTGAATCCCAATAATCGTATCAATAATACCCTGATAATATTGCCGCCGGTTAGGCACCTTTTCCTGGTCAATCAAAAGCTCTTCTATTATATGGGAAAACTCTTCCGGCAATGCACGGCGTACCTGCTCTCGCGAATACTTAGAAGATATCTCCCGACAAATAAGGATCAAATGCTTCAAAGTGCGCCGGTACCAAGCGTCTTTATCTTCCCAACTAGCGAATGTTTTTAGCACGAGAGGTAGCCTTTTGTCTGGATAAAAAATCAAAGTAGCCAAATTGCGCTTCTCTTCATCGTTTAAGGTAACATCAAAAATATCATCAATTTTGCGCCGAATAACGCCAGAGCCATTTTTCAGAATATGCAAAAAGGACTCATATTCGCCATGAACATCTGATAAAAAATTTTCAGTTCCTTTTGGCAAATTCAAAATCGCTGAAAGGTTTACAATTTCCTGGCTTGCGGCGCGAATCGTGGGGTATTGCTTCGCCAATAATCGCAGATAATCTAGCTTGGATTCAATATCGTTTTTTGTCTGGTTCATGAGCCTCTACTTGAATAATGTCGAATTTTGCGCTAATGCGCTTCGATAATTTATTTTAGTTTATTTTTCAATTGGTGTTCAATGATGCACAAAGTATATAAGAATGAAACACAGGACGGCTCAAATTGTCAAGCATATTCCGTGCTTGCACAGAGAGTCCGATATGGTGGTGGATTTGGTTGGCTTATTTGTGGGTTTTTTGTGGTTTGTCTGGATGAGGTGTGATTATTCAGTTTGAGGATACCAAATAGACACCATTTTAATGCGTTTTGTCATTTTTTTTACTAAAAACGTCTGTAGTCCAATGCAGTTATTTAAAATTTCCTCCCCCAACAACAAACTCCTAATAATTTTTTGAAGAATTATATCAAGAAAATGATCGATGCCATAAGCCAAAAGCCAAGAAACAGAAACCTTACCAAACCTACGAGCATCCAAATTCCTCTCATAATCTCTCTGGCCAACATACAAATTCACAATATGGATATCACCTTCAGGATTTTGGTATCTCACACGCGGCTGTTTCCCGGCCACCTTAAAAGCGCGTTCACTCATATACCTCAGAATCAATATCATCAACTCATTCATTGAGATATTGTATTCTTCTGCGGTTCTTTCCAATATTTCTTTATGTCTGTATTTTAGACTTACACTGGTATGGTTAGTGTATTCTTTTGGCTTGGTTTGCGGATTCATAATAGACCTCTAACAAAAAAAATGTGGTTCTATTATAGAAAAAGCTCTGGAAAAGCTCTTTTG
>CAZCVM010000052.1:2192-9706 GCA_964501965.1 uncultured Leptospiraceae bacterium
CATTTTTTAAAAAATTATTTTTCTATTGGAATACTTGAAAAAAGATTGCTTGCCTTGGGCAAAGTCTGAAAAAAGTAAAAAAAATAAAAGGACATTTTCATGGAATTGTATCAACAAGGCTTTAAGGATTACCATTTTATCGTTACATCTGGACCTACGAGAGAATTTCTGGATCCGGTACGCTTTATTTCCAATCCCTCTTCCGGGAAAATGGGTTATTATCTGGCAATGGAATGTCTCAAATACAGTCCCCATTTATACTATGTCCACGGCCCCATAGATTCACATTACATTCCATTAATGGGCAATTTGCATGCTGTAGAATCTACAGACGATATGCTGCGTGCGCTTACGCAAATCATTCAAAAAATATCTGACCAGAAAATTGTATTGATCATGGCAGCAGCTCCAGCGGATTATAAAACCAAACAAAAAAGCGAACGCAAAATAAAAAAGGAAAACCAAAACCTGACGATCGAATTTGAGCGCAATCCTGATATATTGAAAGAAATCAATCGCTTATTTCATGACAATGTTTCCATGCTTCGAGTTGGGTTTGCGGCAGAAAGCCATGATAGCACAAAATTTGGAACGCAAAAATTGAAGGAAAAAAATATTGATATAATCGTTATCAATGACATCACCCAAAAAGGCATTGGATTTCAAAGTGACAGCAATCAGGTAGAAATCATCTCAAAAAATGGAGACACACAAACCGTGCCTTTGGCGCATAAACAAACAATTGCCGGAGTCATTTTGCAACTCGTTACTCAAATGGCACGCACCCAAAAATAAAAAACTAAAACTTGCTTTCTGTTTTATAATGAAAAACAATACGGGTAGCACCATGCCAGGGGACAGATGCTTTTTGCGGCTTAGGAACGCCCATTAATCGAAAGTCCTTAATCGATGGAAAATAATTGTACATCAAGTCTTCCCATAACCAAACCCGCAATGATGACAAAGCCACCGGAAAAGGGTATCTTCCCAAATCCAATTCATGGAAAGCCAAATTGGCCCCCCCTTCTTCGGAAAAAGGAACCTCTTGAGGAGGCGGTCCAATGGCAATCTTTGGATGATTTGCCGCAGCCTTTTTATGCGAAATCCAGCGCGGCGACGTATAAATAATAATTTCCATTTGAAAATCAGAAATCAAATTTTGGTGAGAACGAGCCTGATCCAAAAGTTTATGCACAATTTCCAAACCTATTTTGTTCCATTCAGCCAAAAAAGGTTTGTACATGGAAGAATTATCAACCCACAATTCCAGCGGAGGGCCGATATTTATCTGTACCACATTTTTCTTCAATTCCTCTGACAACAATTGTGACAGCATTTTGTGCAATTGCTGAGTTTTTTCTTTTGTGAGCTTGATATTTTTTTCTAAAACATCAATTCTTTCTTTCAAATTGCGGACATCTTTCTTTAAGGCAAACTCCATCATTGCCCAGTCTTTTTCTTTCTTTTCCAAGTCCCGTGTCAAAGCACTGATTCGTTTTTTTTGCTCATCAATTTCTTTTTTGTAAGAATCTACCATGTCACCTCTTTCTTTTCGATGCAGGGCAACCAATTCTTTGACTTTTTCTTCGCTTGTTTTTCTTAGTATTTCAATAGTTCTTTTTAAATTAGCTATTTCCTTGGAACTGGACGCAGTCAATTTTGCCAATTTGCCTTCTGTTTCATTGAGTTTTCTTTTAGTACGCTTTAGTTGGATAGACAACAATTGCCTATCTTTTTCCAGATCCAAGTTCCGGTCAAATAAAACACGGTTTTCTCTTTGCAAGCGACTTATCGTTTTTTTATTTTTCCTTATTTCTTCCATTTTATCATTGAGCAAAGTTTTGTATTTTTGCGATTCAAATGTAAAACAAGACGGTACTAAAAAAACCAATGATAGGATCATAGCAAAGAAATACAGACGATACAGATAAATTTTTATATGCTTCATTTTTTTTTAGTTTTATTTTATCTTTTTATTTATTTTTTTAGTTTTTATTTTTTATTTCAGATTTTGTTTCTATTTTCTTTTACGATTTCTCTTTTTTCTAAATGTATAAGGATCCACAAAATTGCGACCCAAAATCCAAAATCCTTTTTTTGCATGTCTAGCTTTTTTTTGACATTCACGATAGTCTTTATTGCGAGAATATTTGTAGACAACTGCCATACCCTGGCATACCATTTTTTTGTTGATATCTTCTCCAGCTACATACAAAATAGCCAATACTCGTTTGTACCGGTCCATATTCTTTGCCTTGAAATGTACTTCTTTTCCCAAAACCAAAGACTTTAAGTATTCACGGCTTTTTTGTCCAAATGGCTGACGCCTTTTTATACTCCGGCCCCATTCCGGCGCGTCCACATCTTTCAGCCGAACGCGTATTTTGCATGGGCCATTGGGTCTATTTTTTTTGCGGCAAATTTTTGCCCATATAGCAGGATCGTTTACTTTGTAAACTGTTGCCAAAACTGTATCACCATCAGCGACCCGATCCACCTTGCCCCACAATTGCCATGGAGTCCGCACTGCGAGCACAGAATTTGAACCAAAACCAAAAACCACCAGTATCAGAAATGCTGACGCACAAATATACCTCAACAATCTTTTCCTTTGGAGCTTGAATGACAATAATAGGTACAAAATTTTTTTATTCATCCGCCGCACTGCGACGGATGATAATGTGCTATGTGCAAACAAATGAGTTTTATTTGCCCATCTGGGCTTTCATCGCGGCCAATTCATCGTCCACGCCTGGAGCGGATGTTTCCAAAGCCTTGAACTTGGCATCCAAATCATCCGTTTCCATAGACATATTCAATGCGGTAGCTGCGTCCGCTTCCGAAGACAGTTTTTCCACTTTTTCTTCCATGCGATTGAAATAGCTAAAAGCGTCATTATCGCTGATAGAACTCATGGTATTGGCAACTTTCTTTTGAGCTTCCGCCCGTTTTTGTTTCGCAATCAGCAATGATTTTTTGCGCTGCGCTTCTTCGTATTTATTTACCAATTTGCGCAATGCGGATTGGATTTGGTCTGATTCGTGCTTTTGGGACATCCATTGAGTTTTATAATCCTCAGCCCGTTGGGCGACCTCACTTTTCCGTACCAATGCTTCCCGTGCAAGATTCTCATCACCTTTTTCCAGGGCAATTTTGGCTTTTTCTTGCCATTTATTGGCTTCCGTCATTTCTTTTTTGTAGCTTGCTTCCAGCCTTTTTTCCATGGCCATCACTTCAATGACACCCTTTTTGGCTTCCGCTATCTGCTGTCTCATATCTTCAATAATCTGATTTAGCATTTTTTCAGGATCTTCCGCCTTACTAATCAGATCGTTTATATTGGATTTGATCACTGTTGATATTCGTTCAAACATTCCCATACAATACTCCTTATCTTTGCTGATTATTCATTCAATAAAGCTTTGATTTCTTTATAGTTTTCCACTGCAGCCAATGATATGGATTCAATGGAAGCCTGGAATTCATTTAGATCAATGTTTTCCGTAGTCAATGAATCTATAATGACAACTTTATTGTCTTCTAAACCATAAGCTCCCAAAACCATAGAAGTAGAATTCAACTCCAATAGCTTTTTGAATAGGGCTAGCTGGTCACCGCCAGGCACAGAAAAAAGATTAATTCGAAAAAAAACGATATCTCCTTCTGATTTAATCACCACTTTGACTCCACTTTCCTGAACGACCCAAAGGCCTTCTTCCAGGGTTTCATAATTCGCATCCATCTGGATCAAATAATTTTCCAGTGTTTCGATATTATTTGCTCTCATTCTCCCTCCTCATAATTTCAATAGGATTGATTACAAGTATATGAAATATGGGATAAAATTTTCAAGTCTTTTTTATTTTTTCAACTACATTCTAAAAAAGACTAAAGTTTTGCGACATAATGTCGAGATGACGATTGAATATAGTTATTTAAACATTAAACTAGGCATAAATATGAAAAAAAATATCCTGTTAATAACCATAAGCATCCTTTGTTTCAGCCAAATAGCCATGGCCCAACAAAACATATTGCAAAACCCCAAATTCAAAAAAGCCAAAACCTACTATTACAATGGCAAATTTGCCATGGCAAAAATTTTTTTGCAGGATTTAACCTTAAAATACCCGGAAGACCCGGAGCTATATATATATTTGGCGGATACAATGTTTCAGCTCAATGAATACCAAAGTGCTATTCTCAATTACAAGCGTGCCAATGAACTTTTACCCCAAAGTGAAATCGGCCAAAAAATCAAAGCTCAAAATTACATTCAAATGGGAAATATTTATTTTTTGCAAAAAAAGGCAGACGAATCCATGGCTCACTATGAATTGGCAGCCATGACCCACGCGGAACAAAGCATTGGATACTATTACCAGGGTTTGGCTGCTTTGTACCTGGCGCGAGACAAAAAGCAAACAATCCGCTATTGGCAAGAATACACTATGCAAGCACAGGCCAACCCATTGCGGCAAAGAATAATGGCTGCCTTGGACATTCTGCGTTCCGCAACATTAAAAATTCCGCCCGAGGGAGCCCCGTTGAGTATCGACCAAGTGCTCGCCCGTGCAGGAATCCATTTACCCAAGCCTTATCCGGCAGACAAAAAAAAACAAGATGACAAGAAAAATCTCCCCAAAAATAATAAAAAAGATAATAAAAAAAATGAAACAAAGAATGACAACAAAACCAATCGCAAAAAATAACAAACCAAAAACCAGATATTATTTTCGATTGTCAGGATGCTTTGTTCTATGTTGGTTTTTGTGCGCGGCCATTCCTAATAAAAATAAAACAAATCAAAGCCATTCTGAAAATAAAATCCCAGAAAAGAAAAAAAAACTGACTCAAAAAAAAGAAAAGAAACCTGAACAAAAAAAATCACCGCAACCGTCCAACCCTTCTACAAAAAAATCCCCAAGCAACACCCATACCGATAATAAAAATAATAAAAATAATAAAAATGAAAAAGATGAAAAAGATGATAAAGTTGATAAAGTTGATAAAAAAATAGGAAAAAATAATAATGATAAAAAGAATAATGAAACCAAAAATGATACTATAAATGATAAAACAAATGATAAGATAAATGATAAAAAAGATGCTAATGCTAAAAAACAAAACATTAATAAAGGCAATATAGACAAAAAAATCGCCATTGCGCAAAGACATTGGCAAAATAGGCAACAAGAGCAAGCACTGAAAATATTGCTTCCTATTTGGCGTCAAAGCCAAGCCAATGAAACAACATTAGACATTCGAGTGCCTCTTGCCATTGCACAAATCTATCGCCAGTCAGGCATATTGCCGCAAGCGATACTCTGGTACAACCGGGTCATTGCCATCCAACCGCACCACGCGGAAAGCCTATTTTATTTAGCCAAATTTCACAATGACAAAGATTTGTGGGTAGCTGCGTTGCGGGCATTGGAAAAAACTACCAACCTGGATATGGAAAAATTTCGCGGTGAGATTCATTATCACTTGGCAATGCTTTACAAGACAAACAATCCAAAAAAATCGCAACACCATTTGCGACAAAGCGCGGAAGCTTCGCCCCCCTATGTCCGGTCTTTGATTGTTTTGCTCAATGCTGCCATCCAGGCTCAATCCTGGAACCAGGCGGCCTATTATTTGGAAAAATTGGAATACCAATACAGCCATGATATGGCAAGTGTCATAGATTGGATCGAACAGCGTCAATTGCTTGAATACAAGGCGAAAGTTTATCATCATTTAGGGCAGAGCAAAGCAAGTGCTGTCGCGCACCAGGAAATATTGAAGCTGGATTTTCAAAGCAAATTGTCTCATTTGTACCTGGCAAGGTTTTTTCACCACCAAAAACAATGGCAGCAAAGCAATGAGCATTATAGTTATTTAAAAAAAAACAATTTTTCTTTCCCCGCAAAAGACCTAAAACTCTATGCCCAAACCCTGGATCAAACTGGCCAACAAAACCAGGCAGCGCAAACTTACAAAAAATTGCTGGACCTGCCCCCTTCTTCTTCCTATTCTCTGTATTTTATTGAAGCATTCGAATATTTGGCCAGTCATGCTCTAAAGCAAGTGGACACTACAAAAAAAAATTCTGCCCAAAACGAAGTCCAAATAAAACAAATACAATTGGCCTTGCTTTATCTGAAAAAATTGCACCGGCTTTATGCATCGGATTCAACAAATTCCCCGCAAAACCAGCAACTGGTTTCGCAAAAAGCTGCGCAAATATGCAAATGGAATCTTTACCAATCCCAATTGTACCAGCAAAGCGAGCAATACCAACAAGCACGCCAGGCATTGCTACAATGCTTAAAATACTCAGCCAAAAATCAACAGGCTCTGGATTCTTTGCGCGAGCTTGATATTCGCACAGCCAAGGCCGCGTTTGATAAGAAACAATATCTCAAAGCCCATAACCTGTTCACTCAATTTCTAACAAAATATCCCAATGATCAGGAAGCTGTCTCCAAAAACCAACAATCGCTTTTTTTAGCTGCTAGCGGAGAAATGGAAAAAAAACAATACCAGCAAGCTCTGCCTTTATTTATTCAATACCAAAAACAATTTGGCAATGATCCGCCCACTTTACATCCTGTTCAGAAAAATAAAAAAAATTCAGACAGCAAAACAATCGTTGAAAAAAATATTGACATTTGCCGATTAAAAATCGGTGAAAATTATTACAAAAATAAACATTGGCAAAAAATGCGCGAACATTTTACCCATTACCTGAAGCACAATCCAAATGATACCAAAATCTATCTAAAAATTGCTGAGTCATGGCATCATGAAAAACAAATAATTCACGAGGAAAAAACACTTCTTAAGATACTGTCCATTGAACCCCAAAATGAGGCAGCTTTGGTGGCGGCAATAAAGCTTTATTCGGAAAAAATTCAGAACAATGAACGCTTGCGCATATATTTGCGCCGGATATTATTGCATTATCCAGACCACGCACACAAACAGCACTTTCAAAAACTTTTATCCGAAATAGCCGGTTAAAATACAAGAAAATCGCTTGACAATATCTATTATAGTCTGCATAGACAAATATATAAACAATGAAAAAATACAAAGATTGAAAAATGCAAAATAATTATCTGTCACAAAAAAAAAATCTATTTTTGATCACATTGACTTTGCTTTGGGCGACAAGTGCGGGCCTGTCCCAGTCACAATTGCGTTTTGAACACCTAGCCACCCGCAAGACTCCTTATCATCCCAAATCCATTGTTTTTTCACCAGATGATAAATATATATATCTGGCTTGCTTGGAAGGCAAAGGCGTGGAAGTCTATGAAACCAAAGGTCTGCGTCATGTCAAAACCATCTATACCGGACACAAAGGCACAGTAGAGCTAGCCTTCCATCCAGATTATACAGAATTGTGGACCTCACAAATGGTCACAGCCAGCGTTTATGTCATTGACACGAAAACCTGGCGAGTCAAAAAACGCATCCCCACCAAAGGCAATTGGAGCAAAGTCATCGCGTTTCGGCCAGACGGC
>CAZCVM010000053.1:0-755 GCA_964501965.1 uncultured Leptospiraceae bacterium
CAATTGACTATTGGTCAGCAAATCCAGCATATTGTTGTTCAATACTAAATAAACCAAATAAAGAATGGCAGCCATAAATAAAGCAAGTGCCTCTTTTGAACGAGGCTGAAGCAGATAAAAATACAATACAATAATTGCAATGGTAAAAATGACCGCAGCAACCAGCAGTTTGGAGCTTTCTGCCAGATAAAATGTCTGACCTATATCACTCATGTATCCAATCTCCACCGGACCGTCCAAAAAGCCTCCAGACCCGCTATGATTGTAAACACGCACCGCAATGTATTGAATATTGCCGGGCTGGATCATGCCTCCTGGAATAGGATACAACCGCTTTTGGCGTTTATTGATATTGAGCCTGGGCGGAAAAGATCCTGTCTTGCCTATCAATTGACCATCCAAATAAACTTCATCCGCGTCGCCGATGCGTCCCAGATTCAAAAGAAGGTTTTGCTGCAAAGCTGCGGCAGAAAAAATCACCGGCAACCGAAACCAGTTGTAACCGTTCAAACCAAAATAACCCTGTTTTTCCCAACTGCCCGGCACCTGAATATAAATAGGTTTTTTTTGCTGAAATTGAGGAGTTTTTACATTTTGTTCATCGCCCAAATAAAATTCCCATTTACCATGCAAAGATATTTTTTTATTTTGTTTGAGCCTTTCATCAATCTGAACAATACTGGAGGTGTCCTTTGGAGCACTTTGGGACCGCGCTTTGACATCATTTTGCGCGTTTACGTTTATAGAATGAAAAA
>CAZCVM010000053.1:765-5335 GCA_964501965.1 uncultured Leptospiraceae bacterium
GCAATGCAAACCCCAAAAAAACGGTTGCATATTTAGCAATAGCTGTACGCTGAAAAGAAACACCGCGAAAATTTGCTATTTGGCAAAGAAAAGAATGAATTTTTGAAAAAATCCTTTGCGCAAATACCGGATTTTTTTGTACGGGGGAGATTGATTTCATAATGGCAAAAATATAAACCCTTGTTTTTTTAGCAATTCTTTCCTTGATCCGATAAAATCTATTTGCCTTTTTAAGTAAAATATATTATTCGACAAGGAAAAAATACTAACAAATCATAAAAAACGGCAAATAACATGAAAGACAACACAGAAATAGCGTCAGACCCCAAAAAACCACAAAAATTTTGGTCTCGCTGGAAAAACCGCATGAGCAATGTGTTTTCGCGAGACAAAGAAAAACCCAAACCATCCAAATTTTGGCCCAAGGAATTGAAAAAATATCGGGGCCAAAAAAGTATGCGGCGACAAAGCAACCTGACTTATTTGTTCACTCGGTGGATCCTGCGGCAGGCCATTCATTTGTATCATTCAGAAATTACATCCATTGGCCTGGAAAATATTCCTCCAGACGGCAGTGTCTTGATTGTCGGCAATCATCCCAATTCTATGCTGGACTATCTCAATTTGCTCAGAATCATTCGACACCCTTTGGCTACGGCTGCCAAAGATACATTGACAGATTTGCCGGTTTTTGGTCCGATATTTTTGCACAAATACTATTTTGTTCCTTTGGCCCGCAAAATGGATGAAGCACTCAAAGACGAAAAAGATATCCGCGAGTCCCAGGAACGCAATCAGCATGCTTTTGATTTAGCAAAAACCTATTTGGGCAATGGCCGGATTTTCAATATTTACGGCGAAGGCAAATCCACGGACAGCCGCAAATTGCAAAACATTAAAATGGGTTTTATGGCTATTGTTTTGGAGGCAGAAAGAGAATACGGCTTTGATCTCAATTTGCGTATGGTTCCATTTGGTTATTTTTATTCACGCAGAAATCATTTTCGCAATCAAGTAGCTGTGATTTTTGGCAAACCTTTTACGATAAAAAGTCTAATTGACATACCGGAAAATCCTCTTGCCCTGGGAGATGAGGAACTCAAAGACCTGACCAAACAAATTATGTTTGCCGGCAAACGGCGTATCCAAAAAGATATTTCTGATTTGATCATTTCCATTGATGACAAAGAACTGATCCCGCTTATTGACGGTATCAGCTCTTTGTAAGCAACTACTCCTGAAAAATATATGGGAAATTTTGCGAATATCAAAGAAAAATATATTTTGAGCAAGCGCGTGGCTATGGCAATCAGTACTGCCAATAAAAATGAGCAAACTGTTCATCTGATTTTGGACTTAAAAAAACATCTTTCTCAGTATCAGCATCATCTCAAGCAAAGTAAATTGCAAGACGGAGTAATACGAAAAAATTTTACGATTTTTCATATATTGACCAATTTGTGGCAATTCGCAATCCATACTCTTTTATTGCCAATAGCCTTGACCGGACATCTGTTTTTTCTCGTTCCCATGCTTGCGGGCAAATGGGGCCGTCATTGGGCTATGAATATCAAAAAAATGGAAGAAGTGGATGGAGATGAAAAGGCCTTTTTTTTTGGTTTTTTTTCTTTTTGGGCTGTTATGCCCATATACACCGGAACGCTGATCTATTTATTTGGGGCACAGATAAAAACCTTTTTGCCGGATACTTTGATATTTTCGCATATCATTGTATTGACAGCTAGTATTGTCCTGGCGTTGGGCGCGATTGTTTTGATGGTCCGTTTATGGCACTGGAGTTTGAACTCCAGCGCGAAACTATGGCATTCATTTTTATTTTTCAAAGATTTATTCGCATTTTGGTCACACAAAAAAAATGCCCGTCATTTGCGTCAAATAAGATATTCTTTACTGGACAAAGTCGAAAAACTTATTGCCCGATTTTGCTAATAAAAAATGGGGACATCTATTTTAGCTGGAAGATATTTTGAATCGGCCTACAATTTGTTTTAAGTCCTGCGAGGCCTGGGCCAATGATTCCAAACGTTCATTGAGCTGTGTTGCCTGTTCAGAAATGGATTGAGCATCGTGGGCCATATTCATCATGGTTTTGTTCATTTCTTCTGTGCTGGAACGTTGTTCATGGACCGCGTTTTCTATTTGACCTGCCATCTGATTGACTTTTGCCGCTCTATCACGAATTTTATTGGACATATCTGTTTGCTGGACAACAGATTCTTTTACATTGGAAATTTGTGTTTGCATTTTGTCTATAGATTCAATTATGGATAGCATTTCCGTGGAAATATCCATGACTTTTGCGGATCCATCCTCTACGGATTCATTTACTTTGCCAATGAGTTTGGTTATTTCTTTTACACCATTGACTGTCCTGTCAGACAATTTGGATATTTCATCGGCTACCACAGCAAATCCTCGTCCAGACTCTCCAGCCCGCGCGGCTTCAATAGCTGCGTTGAGAGACAAAAGATTTGTTTGATCTGAAATATCAGTGATCATGTTTACCACTTGATTGATTTGCTGTGTACTTTCCTTGATATAATCCATTGCCTGATTTGCTTCTTTGACAGACTGACCGCTTTGTCTGGCCTTGTTTGTGGATTGCAAAGCTAGATCATTGAGCACTTGCATTGTTTGGCTGATGCTTTGGCCCATTTCATTGAGGGCCTGAATATCGTTCTTATTGTCATCTGCGTTTTGCGATTGAATAGAAACAGATTCGAGAACTTGCGTCATTGAGGAAGAAATCTCTTCAATGGCCGCTGAACTTTGTTCCGCGCTGCTGCTTTGGTTTTGGACGGATACGGCCAGTGATTGAGAGAAATCATTTACCGCCTGAACTGTTTTGCTTGTCTGGTCGACGCTTTCTTTGATTTTTAGAATAATATTGGAAAGATAATCCATGAAAGCATTTACTCCGCGTGCCAATTGTCCAAATTCGTCATTGCGTTTTATGTCTAAACGCCTAGTCAAGTCTCCTTCTCCCTGGGCAATGTCTTGTATTGCATTTTGGGAAAGAACCAGCGGTTTTGTGGCCCGTTGCGCGACACTCACAACCAGAACAATAGCAATCAATAAAATAAAGAAGAATAAACTTATCAGAGTAAATTTTAAGTATTTTATTTCAGCTAGTGAATCAGAAATGTCACTGCTTAAAACAAAAACACCTATTTTATTTTTGTCAAAATCTTTTAGGGGAAAACCAACATACAAAATATTGTTGTATCTGCCATAAGTGGTTCCCTCTAAAGATTGTGTCAAGAAATTTGCATCCGCGCCCAGGCAGCGCATATTTACAGAGGAATAGATGTACAAAAAGTCACCCACTTTGATTGTATTGTTGTTTTTGACAAAATTTTTACTCAAAGTGCCAATGTATTTGGGCGCGACATAAACAAACAAATTGTCCGTCTCTGAAATAAAGCGAAACAATTCTTTAATACTAAAAAATAGTTCCAGGGAACCTAAATATTTGTTTTGCTTTTTAATGGGAGCAATGCCGCGAATCATGGGGCCGCCGCTGGCCATTTCCAAACCAGTGATGGGTTTTTGCAATTGACTGATTTTAACGATATCCGGTCGGATTTTGGAAATATCATCACCACCTTCCGATGAATGCCCTTGCACTACCCAGGAACGCAAAAAGCTGCGTGCAGGCGGTTTATGAAAATGGACCCTGACTTGGCGGATGACTTTGCTATTTTGCAAATCCATCAATTGAGGCCCAATGGTTTGTCTTAGGATTTGCCGGCCAATGTCCTCATTTTGCTGCGAATAAGCCCGTTCAATGTCTTGCATGTAGGTGATTGAAATTGCCATGCTCAAGGCTTTCTGGGAAATTCTTTTTATATCTTGCTGAATATATTTGGTTTTTTGCAGCAAATTTAGCCGGATTTCTTTTTCGATTTCTTTTTCAATAAAAGAAGAAAGAATGAAATATCCGATAAACATCAATATCAGCAAAGATGATCCCAAAGGCAAAATGATTTGCAATCGAAAAGATATTGCTTTTTTGCCAATGATTTTTTTTGAGCTTTTTGTTTTCTCTTTATCAGATTTTTGTTTTGTTTTTTTCAATTTTAATTTATTTGACCGAACCATAATTGGTCATTTATTTTTGAAATATTGTGCAAGGCAACAAAAAATTCAGAAGATACAAAAAAAAGAGACATCCGTGTGCAATCACCAGTTTTTCCGTGGAAGAAATCGTCCAATATGTTTTAATTAATCGAAAAAACGGGCGAAACTTTTTGAAAAGGTGACAACTTCCTTGACATTTAGCGGTTCAACCCTTCCAAGTCCACTGGAAAAATCATGAGCTTCATCATACTTTAATGGAACAACCACTTTCAAAGAATATGAGTTGGCAAGATTATCTGATGATACCATATATACCAGAGAGGACGTGAATATAAAACCGAATTTTTGGTCATTAGGGATATCCTATCGAAAATAATAAGTACTATGCGCAAAGGCGGAGCTTTAGGGCTTTGCACGCATCAAAATCATCGTATAAAAATTTCGATCCATTTTACCGCCAAATTGCATA
>CAZCVM010000053.1:5345-9688 GCA_964501965.1 uncultured Leptospiraceae bacterium
CAATAGTCTATGTAATGACTCAAAAAATGTCAAGGATTATTTAAAAATCAACTTTTTTGTAAAAATCCTAAGCTGCTATATGAAAAAAATCATGGAATCCAAGCAATTTGAAAACCCGGTGGATATCTTCTTTTAGACCGCGCAACACCAGTCTACCCATATTCTGTTCCATTTTTTTATGGCTATAAATGAGAACTCCTATGCCGGCTGAAGTTATATAGTCCACATTGGAAAAATCCAAAGCTACGCGGTATTTACCGGTATTCATTATTTTGTTCAATAGTTTATTGAGATGCGAAGCATTTTCCAAATCTATATTTCCATGAACGGAAATATAGGTCATATTTGCTATTTGGTGAATACGAAACATTCTTTTTGGTTTTGTGTTGCAATTTTGCATTGTTTTTCCCTTTCTTTGAGCTTTCTTTGAGCTATGTTATTTTTTTTGTGTCTCTATTTATAAGAAAGGTCCAGCCAAGCGCTTTTGTCCCAAAAAAAATGTTTTTTTTTATTTTTTTTATTGAATAACCAACCTGAGGGCAATTTTTTCTTAATAAAAGCGGAAAATTTATTCCGGTGCTGACAGGGTGTTTCAAAACGTCAATTACTATGAAGAAAAGACAAGGACAAAATATGTCGGTGGTTCTAAAGGTGTGAGCATACGCGTTGCGAAAGGACTTTACTATAGAACTGGCGCATTCAAGGGGGAGCGAGTCCAAGCGTCTGAGACAATACACGCCGATACAGGGCTGTTAGGGGTCACTAATAAGCACATATACTTTGTCGGTTCTTCAAAACGCTTCCGCATTGCCTTCAACAAGATTGTATCATTCGAGCCATTTTCCGACGGCATAGGTTTACAAAGGGACGCGCAAACAGCTAAACCTCAGTCATTCAAAACTGGTGATGGTTGGTTCACATACAATCTCATCACAAATTTGGCTCAGATGTAATAGCTTTTCACAATTGCATCAACTCGGGCTGGCAAATCTGCTACGCTACTTTACCGGTCGTGAGCATAGATCGATCCTGCATTTTTCTATGCATAAAAAACCGAAAGAAATTTTAAATAGCTTCTTAAATAAGTTGATTTATTACCTTGTTTTATGGCAGGTAATCATTTTCTTTTGGCCAAGAAGCTTTCCATCCTTGTCTTTTAACTGATCATAAACAATAAGAATATTTTTGCCCTTTAGAATTATCTCACATTGTCCAGCAAGAAAGCCAGCT
Organism: uncultured Leptospiraceae bacterium; assembly: GCA_964501965.1. Classification (GTDB taxonomy): domain Bacteria; phylum Spirochaetota; class DYNZ01; order DYNZ01; family DYNZ01; genus CAZCVM01. The sequence goes on from CAZCVM010000053.1 coordinate 6,576, forward strand.
TCATCTATTTGTCCCTTGGCCCAAAAGCAAGCAACTTTTTTTCCTTCCCCAGGACGTGTACCAATAGTTATATTACCAATATTTGGCTCAATGATATTTGCGTTGATACTTGTTCCCGAACGTCCATATTCATAATTTATGGATAGCTTGCTCCAGTCCCCTTTACAAGCCCAATTACCATAAAAGCCTTTATTTATTGTTAAAAAGGAACCTGCGATAATCATAGTAAAACCAGCTATTATGAAGGTCATAGTAAGAATAGTTATTTTTGAGTATTTTCTCATGTTTTTACTCCAGATAATAATTTAAATAATTTATGCAAATTAATCTATAAAATCAGTCTAATTAAAATTGATTAGCCATACATAATTCTTTAAGATGCAATAAGTGTTAGCTTACTTTAAGTGCGCCCTTTTGTCTACACAAAAAAAAATAGAAATATCCCATTGTTACTATCGCACTATATGGTCAACTTCTGCAAATAAACATCCAATTTCACTGTATCTCCCGAATATTTTTTAAATGGAATCTCATGGCGGACAGTATTCAGGTAATCCATTTCACTATGTTTACCATCCCTGTCAGAATCAATATGTACAGTGACAGAGTAAGTAAAACCTTTGTAAAAAATAACATCGCTTATGTCCAGCTCATATTTATAAGGAAGATGAGTGACATTTTGAAAAATAATTGTCTTAATTATTTTTGCAGATGCATCAGCTATTGAAACATCGCGAATGACAATCCGCATTACTCTTGGTCTGTTAAAAAACACTGGTCTCTTTTTATAAGTAGAATATGTGCCGGGATATGGTCCGTAAATTATTGCACCTCGAATGTATTTCTTTCTTATCTGGTTTTCCTGCCTTTCTTTCCAGGTCTCGCTTCCGAATGATTCACAATTGCTTTCCATTGTCACTGCTGTGATAAGCAACAAGCACGTGACAACAAAGAATGCGTTTATATTTTTCATACAGGGCTCCTTTTGAAATAATATTTCTTAGACGAGCCCAGTACAAAACGGTTTCATTTTTTTTGAAAGCAAGGAATATTGAATAAAAAAAATCAATAATAATATTCTGTGTTTCATTCCAATAATCCCCTTTGTTTTACCTTTCTTGGCAATACGGTCAACAAAATAATATAACAAAAATAATTTCTATCGTCCAAGTTGAAATAAAAGGCAGCCCCAAATAATATTTGAACTAAAATGTAAAAACACTACCCAATTTTTGAATTTTTACCGTTAAGGGAACCCTGAACGGTAAAAAAAGGTGACAACTATGCTGACACAGGGGGTCAGAGCTTATTGTGAAGAATTCACTGTTTTCAGTTGTGTAGAAAACTTATATCATACCAATGTATTGCGATGAAAAAAAATTTTAAAAATTTTGCCCTGAATCGTGTTCTAAATCTGGGTAATAAAAGGCTACTTTTTACGAAAGCCGGAAACATAATACGCAAAAACAATAGAAAGTCAGTAAATTTTATTCCATTCTCTGATTTTTACGCCACTTTTAAAATATTCATTGACATTTTTTATGTCCCAGAGGAGGCCCATTATGACCAAAATTCCGGTTTTTATTCTCACAATCCTCGGTTTTATATCCAAATCCTCTCCGGTATGTAGCGAGAAGACTCCTAAGAAATAAAAAATTAAAAAATAAAATAAATTTTTCTGGACAATTGTTTTAATAAATGATAACATAATTAAATCATCAGGAGGCAATTGTATGAAAAAAATACTATTCTCTACCCTCTCATGTGTACTCTTCTTTTTATTAATTATTAGCTATAATAATCTTTTTTCCGAAGTCGTCTGGGGCGACCCCAACAAGCCAAACGGCATTGGTGAATACCATTGGAACAAATACAAGGACATCTGCCAAAAAAAGATAGCTGAGAAATACAAGTCCTATCCGGGCAAACTGCCTAAATCATTCCTTAATCATGAAATTCCCCGGTGTATAGCAAAAGAGATGGGCATAAAGTTCAAAAACAAAAAAAAGCGCGGCGGATGGCATCCCCTTGAATCCCAGACCCGAAACGGTAAACCCTATGTCGACCCCTGGGATCCGAAAAACCCGCGAAAATTCAATGCATACCAGTACTGCCTGGGGCAGAATAAAACATCGTGCAACAAGGATTGCGACAACTGGAAGAAAACCCCCTCTTTCAAGAGTAAGGACTATTGTCTTGTTGTCCAGTATCAGTGTCAGGAATTTGTTAACAAGTGTGTTGCCAGCTACCGCTACTGGACCAGGGGAGTGGAAAAATGCTGGCCCGATTTTTATTGGGACTATAAAGATGATAGAACCTATCAGTGGCTTGTGCCCGATGCTATTATGGGAAAAGGGGCAAAGGTCACAGCATGTCTTGCTCCGCTGGCATTACGGCTGGACGCCTGGACCCAGTGCAACAGCTTTCAACGATGCAAAAAGGTCTGCATGGTAGATAGAAGTACAATCCCCTATGACAATATTAAAGAAATGACATTTGAAAAACCAGAGGCCTGTATCAAGACATGTAAAAAGCATTTACTAGGATATCAAAAAAGACACCAGTACAGAAAATTTAAAAAGTGCCCGCTGCCGGTTGATAAATATTTTCCGTAAAATAACAATCTGAATATTCCATGCTTAACCTGGCACTGAAGGTGCCACCGTGCCTGAAACTTAACCTGGCACCGAAGGTGGCACGGTGCCAGCCTCCAAATCAAGGGAAAGAAAAAGCCGCCCGAAGGGCGGCCATGCCCAATTCATAGCATCAGCCGGTATATCAACTATGCTGACACAGGGGGTTCATTCATCCCATATATGTAGGTGATCATGTTTTATTAGGAGCATCGGTTAACTACGTGGGAAAAACTTCTATGGAAGTGGGAGTTCAAGGTGTAAAAGAAAATCCCTATACAGATGAAAAAGTTCGTTCTACCACCGCTTATCTGACTTTTGTTGCCTTGGATGAAAATTTAAGCTCCGCCCATGTCCATAACATTTTTTATGCCCCATAGGAGGCGGCCTATGATGACCAAAAATCCAGTTTTTATTCTCACAATCCTCAGTTTTATATCCACATCCTCTCCGGTATGTAGCGAGAACCTTCCTAAAAAA
>CAZCVM010000054.1:0-9463 GCA_964501965.1 uncultured Leptospiraceae bacterium
GCCATTGTGTGAGATAACAAAAGCCCCAGCCATAAAAATACCCCATGCCAAACCAGGAAAAAGCTGTCAATAACCAAATAGCTAAATGAACTTTGCGCAGTTTCGGCACTAGCCAACCCAGCATTAAAAATACTGTCCAGGCTGTATGGAAAAATAAAAAAAATATATCCAAAAAATCAAGCATATTGCTTTCATTTTTTCATTGACATTTTTCTGTCAAGTTTTTATTTCTAATCTTAGAATAGGTAAATCATGGACACAAAGACAGAGTTGTATTATCAGCGTGCAAATTGGCAATTGCAAAGTTTATTGGATTGTTCGATTCATGGCGTAATTGTATTAAAAAAAGGGGTTATTCAATATGCAAATAGAGCTTCCGCCAAAATATTGGCAACAAAAGTTCCTTTATTAAAGGGACAAGATTTTATTTTGTTGATGAACCATTCTTTCAAGGCGGATCCAGAGGTTGATTTTTCTCATATACGGATGACCGACGACAAAATTGATGAAAGTAAAAATAGATTTTCAATTTTACTGACTGATCAGGGGCAAGAAAAAAAATGGATTCAATTGTGGGCTATTGATTTGGCTTTTGATGAGGAGACTTCTGTGTCTATCAATATGATCGATGTCACAAAAATGGTAAAAACAGAATTGCAAATGATTCAAACAGAAAAAATAGCTACAATCGGTCAACTTGCCGGAGGTGTCGCGCATGAAATTAACAATCCATTGTCTTATATACGGAGCAATATGGAAACCATGAAAGAATATGTTTATTTTTTTGAACAATATTTTGGGGAAACTCAAAAATATTTCAATGAAATCATAAATACCAAAAATAATATGGATAACAAAGTAGAGCAACACAACGAGGATATGGCTTTTTTTCTGAAAGATTCAAAAGATCTATTGGCAGAAAGCTTGAAAGGTATTGACAAAGCAGCGCAGATAATCAAGGATATTCAATCATTTGCCGGTGAAACAAATAATGAATATCAATTTCAAGAAATCGATATTCATGCTCTATTGGCTTCTATCGAAAATGTTATTTGGAATCAAGTAAAATACACGGCAATATTGAAAAAAGAGATGGATGCGCAAAAGACCCATGTAGCAGGAGACCCGCAGCAGTTGGGCCAGGTTTTTATTAACTTAATTCTCAATTCAGTGCAGGCTATTCTCGATAGAAAGAAAGATGAGACTGATTTGCGCGGAGAAATTGTTTTGCGGACATTCAATGATCAAAGCAATGAAAGTCAAAGTGTTATAATGGAAATATTGGATAATGGTTCGGGCATATCCAAAGAGAATCTAATAAAGATTTTTGATCCATTTTTTACGACGAAAAAAATTGGCACCGCTACAGGCATGGGTTTAAGTTTGAGTTATGATATTGTTCGCCGGCATTTTGGCAAAATGAGTGTACAAAGTGAATATGGCCAAGGTACGACATTTCGGATCATATTGCCAGTTTTAGTTTAGATTGATTGATTGATAAAATTGGATTTTTAATATTATGGACAATGGGACAGGCCATTGAAAGTTCATTGAAAAACATTGCACAGTTTATAAGAAAGGTTTTGAAAATGGCAAAAGCTACAGACCAGGCAATAGATGACAAAGAAACAGAAAAAATCATTGTCATTGTGGATGACAATGAATCAGTGCTAAATAGTATGCGCAGGGAATTGACACTGGCAGTACGAAAATATATTTTGCCTTTTCGATTGGTTTCTTTTCAAAGTTCCCAGGAGGCTTTGAAATATATTTCTGGCAATAAAATCGATTTGTTGATCACGGATATTAAAATGCCTTATATCTCGGGCGATATGCTTGTGACAGCAGTAAAAAAGTATTTGCCGGATTTGCCGATTATTGTAATTACAGGTTATGCGACAAAAGAAAGTATTGCGGCTGTGTTAGCTGCTGAAAAAAACGCATTTATTTTTGCCAAGCCATGGGAATCAAAAAGGTTGCTGCAAAAAATAGTGGATTGTTTGCATGTTGACAGGGAGTACGGCTTGATTGACTAAGGCCTAGATTGACGGAAATTTAAAAATAAATTTCCGCTGATAAGTCATTAAGGTTTGATTGAAAAACGTTTTTCCAGAATTATTCTTGGCTGGAAATGGCTTGAACAATTTCATCAATGGAGCATGGTTTTTCTAAATACTTATGTGCAATTTTTTCTCCCTGTAAAAAAATCTCTTTTTCAGATTGACCTGACAAAAGTATTCTTTTGATATGCGGGTATTTTTTCTGAATTTCTGCGAATAAAGCCAAGCCATTCATTTCCGGCATTTTGTAATCCGACACAATAATGTCAATATTTTCTGTGGTCAGAATATCCAGCACTTGCTTCGCGGACGGTACAAATATCATATCCCAAAATTTTTTTTGTTTGCGCAGTCCGCGTTCCAGACTTTTTAATAAATTTGGTTCATCGTCTACAAAGACAATTTTTTTTCTATTCATTTTTGTTCCACAGTGCTTTCTTTGGTTTTGCTCAATGGCAATTTTATGATAAAAATTGTACCGTGGTCAATTGGATTTTGAGTTGATTCAAAAAATATTTTTCCATTGTGTTTTTCTACAATTATAGTTCTCGAGATGGCCAACCCCTGGCCAGTCCCTTTTCCGACTTCTTTTGTGGTAAAAAAAGGATCAAATATGCGGGTCCTATTTTCTTCGGAAATCCCTATTCCGTTGTCGCCTATCTTGATATCTATAAAATTCTTTTCAATGTTGGAGGTAATGGATATTTTGCCTTGGTCTATGATTTTTTTTTCTTTTGCTTCCGATATAGCATGAGCGGCGTTTACGATTAAATTCAAAAATACTTGATGAATTTCCGCAGGATGACCCAGGATATCATCTTTTTCTGTAGTAAGATTAGTTGTCATCTTTGAGTCGTATTTCCAAACATTACGGGATAGATTGATAGAATCCAAAATTGCTTGATTGATAGATACATTTTCCTTTTTATTTTGATCAGGATGCGCAAAAGCTTTCATTGATTTTACAATGGTCGTTATGTGATTGATACCGTCCGTAGATTCAGAAAGCGCGTTCGGTATTTCCTGAAGTATGAAATCAATGTCCCTGTCTTTGATTTGTTGGGCCAAAGCAGTCAAGGCATGCCAATTTTTTTCAGCCGCGATTTGGGGAATATGTCGAATATGCGCTAAAAAGTCTTTCAATTCAAAGAAGTTTTCCTGTAAAAAAGTAATATTTTGCCCGACATATTGAGTTGGAGTATTTATCTCATGCGCAATGCCCGCCGCCAATTCGCCGATGGATATCATTTTTTGATCTTGCAAAAATTTCATTTCATTGATTCGTTTTTTGGTAATGTCTTTGCCGAAAATGAGAAAGCCTGTTATTTTTTTTTTAGAATCAAAGATTGGATTCACGCTTAAACCGAGCGTCTTTTTTTCATTATTTGCTGAAATAAAAAGTATATCAGCCATAAGAATACTTTTTTTTTCGATCATGGCATCGGAAATACCTTCCATGAGAGTGGCCCATTCAAGTTGTAATCCCAGATTCCAGATTTTTTGTCCTATTGCTTGAGCGGCCGGTATATGAAAAATTTGATCTGCGTATTTATTCCATAGATATATTTTTTCTTGGGCAGAAACAGCGATCATTAAAGAATCAATGGCAGAAACGAGCTGTTGCATTTCATTGCGATTTTTCTTTATTCGATTTATCAATGCTTTTTGGGCAGATTTTCTGATTTTCTGGATATGTCTTTTTTTTTGTTGGATTTCTTTTTCCATCGCAAATTTGCTCAACGCGCTTTGCACCGCAGAATAAAGATCAAATTGTGAAAATGGTTTAATGAGATAACCATAATGCGATGTTTGTAAAGCACGTTCCAGGATATTTTCATCTTCATGTGCTGTCATATAGACGATGGGGATTTTATGTTTTTGTAATACCCGTTGTGAGGCTTCAATACCGTCCATTTCTCCATTCAAAAAAATATCCATTAAGATTAGGTCAGGTTTTTGCGATGTCACTGCTTGTTCGACAGCTTCGCCTTGATCAACTGATTTGCCTATTAGGAATTTTTTTTCCAGCAAGGCCTGCTGGATCAACATGACAATGGGCTTAGAATCTTCCACAATTAGGATTTTTTTTCCATTTTGATCCATTTTTTTGCTTTCATTTTACATTTTTAAATAACTATGCAGCATCTGTGGCCGAAGATGAATCTTTGGCCATAGATTCTTCCAAGTCAAGAAAATTTTTTGATTAATTTTTCGATTCTTGAAAACATTCATTTTTGCTTTCAATAAAGAGCAGATATCTAAATCATCGTTCAAGTATTTTAGGATGTGGCAATAAGTTCAAATGACTGGTCGGGCCGCAAACGGTAACTTGCCAAAAATTTGTGAATTGGTTGCCATTCAGCGGGGCCCAATAGTGAAAAATATTTATTTCCGTTTTCTTTTTCGTAAAGGTGAACAATCTGTCCGGTCACCTTTTCAAATGCGCATGGGATTTGGTGCAAATCCAGGTCTGTTTGGGCCTGGCAAAGGATTTGCTCAGCTTGTTGTTGTAAAAAACGTATTTGCTGAACAATCAAATCTAGTTTTCCGTTTACCTGATTTTGCAGGGAAGAATGCGCTTGTTCGATTTCTTTGGCTCGATCAGACAAGCGGATAGGAGGATCCAAAGTTCTGGAAGGGTAGGCCATGTTATTTTTGTCTGGAACAATGGGTTCATTTTTATTGTGGGTATTGGATGGTTTCATTGACATAAATATGATTTCAAAAAATTTTTCAAACAGGTATATCCAATGTTTCGGTAATTTTAATTTTATTCTTTATGTCAGATAATAGGTATTTATTAAAAAATATTTTTCAATTATCTTGCCAAAATCCGAACTGCGCCCCATATTGTGTAAATAAAAAAACTTGAAAATATAACAGAAAAATAATAAACTGGTTGCGTTGTTTGCTTATCTAAATTGTATATACTTATCATAGTCAATCTAAAAAATCGCAAAATGCATGACTTTATTGGGCCAGGTATTTATTAAGAAACTTTTTATTTCATTAAGCAGCAAAATATTTTCTGGGAGGTTTCTTTGGGGCAGGTTTTTGTGTATGATGTGATAGGATATAGAAAAATATAGAAGAATGTGGAAGAAAAATAAAAAGGAAATTCGATTTTAAAAATCAAAAATTTAAGGGGAAAACAATGCTACACAAATTTATTCGTCCGAATAGACAAGTATTCGCGCTGACCTGGATACTTTTTTTGGTATTTGCCGCAGGCCAGGTGTCTGCCATTACCATTGATTCAACCAAGGACTTTACAAATATAGACAATGTGAATGTAACGGGAATAGATTATGGAATTATTGACGCTACAACCATTGAAAACCAGCTAAAGGGTCCTTTGGAAACCACCATGGATACTACCTTTACAACAATGCTAGACGAGGCAAGAAATGAGTTGAGTCAGTATGGCAATCAGGAAAAAATGGCCAAGGGATTTGGTGAAGCCAATGCGTTTGCGTCCCATGCGGGTAGTTTGCAGGGATACCGCAATTATGATATATTCGCGATCGGTTTTGGACTTATGGCTGGCGTCCAGGCACCTTCCATTGATCCGGATTATTATGGTGATTTGGATCAAAAAATCAAAGAGCAGGGTGATTTGTATGCGGGCATGGGAATAGGGCTTTCCATGCTCAATGTCGGTCTGCATGGTGGTTTTATCAGCCATGGGCTGCAAGATTTTTATTTCAATGTCAAATTTGCCAGTTTGTCCACAGATCAAGCCATAGCCGGTTCTGGCGAAGGTTCTTTTAGCAATACAAATATTGGTTTTCAAGTCAACTATGCTTTGGTGCGTAGTTCTGCCAGTTTTTTGTTTGGCCTTGCCAAATGGCGCGGTGTTTCTGTGGGAACAGGTGTATTGTACAACAAAATGGATCTAAGTTTTAAGCCTGAATTAGAACCGATCAAGGAAACAATTAGCGAAACTATTGACATTGGTTCTGGAGTTTTTGCGGATGTTCAGGGAACCATGACTTTGGATCCTTCCGCTTTGCTAAGTATCAAGACCCAGACAGTTTCTGTTCCTTTGGAGATCGTTACTTCTGTCCAGGCTCTATGGGTCCTCAATTTAACCATTGGCGCGGGCGTTGATTTTATCACCGGTAAGACAGATATCATAGTTTCCGCAAAAACAGATGCTCGACTGGATGCCACTGCCAAAGCGCAAGGTACAGAAACGAAAATCGCGGACATTGAAGTCAAAGACTATGACCTGATTGTGGATGGTTCGACAAAGGGCATTAAGCCTGGATTTGTTCGGCCCCGGCTAATGCTCGGCATTGGTTTCAATTTTGGCCCAGTCAAGCTGGATGTGCCAGTGATTTATTATCCGGCTTCTGGAGCAGCAGTGGGCTTGACAGCTGGAATTGTCTGGTAATAAAATAAAAACATTTTTGACAATTTTTTTACTACATCGTAAACCAAAAAGACTGCCTATTGAGCAGTCTTTTTGGTTTTTGTGGGCAATAAACCTATACTTGCGTTAAATTTCAATTGACAGCATAGGTGCAAGATTCAATTTGTTTTCTATTTTATTGATAAAATGAATGAACACAAATAGGTGACCGAGAAAACTATGAATATTGCTATACCAGAAGTACATATTTTGTATCGAGCAAGCAATTCTGACATTATTCAGGAATTGCCTGTCAACGCGATCTACTGTGTTGGTAAAAATTTTGCTGATCATGCGGCAGAGCTTCATTGGATAAATAAGGAGCTGGTATTTTTTCAAAAGACCAGAACTGGTCTCAAAATAGATGAGCAAGAAATTGTGCTGCCTGGGTTTAGCAATGAAGTTCATTATGAGATAGAATTGGTTTTGTACATTGGCAAAAAAGGTAAAAATATTGCTGTTTCCCAGGCCATGGATCATATTTTGGCAGTCGGGCTGGGGGTTGATTTTACAGCGCGGGATATTCAGCGCAATGCCAAAGAAAATGGACATCCCTGGACCATTGCCAAGGGCTTTGATGATTCTGCTTATGTGTCCACAATGATCCAAAGACCGGACATCAATGAGATACTTCAATGGGATATGTATCTTCGCCGCGACGCGCAACTGCGGCAAAAAGGCAGCGTGGATCAGATGGTCTTGAAACCAGATGAAATCATTGCCGAGCTGTCCAGCTATTTGACCTTGCATCCGGGAGATATTGTTTTTACCGGTACACCGCCTGGCGTGGGGTCTGTCTACTCAGGCAATGAAGTAGAAATTGAGCTCAAAAATGGGGAAAAGAGCATTATTAAAGAAAAATTTTTGATTACGTAATGATCAAAAACGATCCGTCCTCATTTCCTGTATTGGTTTTTTGTATAAAATCAATACAGAATCAAACATAAACAAGTAAAAAAAGAGAAATTTTGACAAAAGATAAATTTTGATAAAATAAGACAACAAGAATGGATAAATCAATGTCACAGCATACACAGCAAAGCCAACACAATGAAAATATGGCCGGCCCTGAGCAAGACTCCAATCAATTGATAAAAATTCGCCTCGAAAAAGTTGCTGCCTGGAAAGAAGAAGGAAGAAATATTTATCCCATTCGTTTTGAGCCCACATTGCGTGCTAGTGAAGTATTGCGGGATTTTGCGGATGAAACCAATGACGCGCAGCCAATTGCCGGTTCTCTAGCTGGCAGAATTATGGAAAAAAGACTTATGGGCAAAGCCGCTTTTGTTCATCTGGAAGACAACACTGGTCGGATCCAGCTTTATGTGCGCAAAGATGAGCTGGGCGAGGACGAGTTCGCATTTTTCAAGCAATTGGATTTGGGTGATATTATCGGTATAGAGGGAAATTCTTTCCGCACTAAACATGGTGAAGTCACCATGCGGGTCAGCTCATTGAAGTTGTTGGCAAAATGTATCCGGCCTTTGCCGGTAGTCAAAGAAAAAGATGGCAATCGGTTTGACGCCTGGGAAGACAAAGAAGCGCGGTATAGACGTCGTTATGTGGATCTGATTATTAATCGGGAAACCCGCAATGATTTCGAATTGCGCTCGCGTATTGTGCAAAAAATGCGTCAATATTTGACAGAAAAAGGTTTTCTGGAAGTGGAAACGCCTATGATGCAGCCCATTGCCGGTGGGGCCGCTGCCAGGCCTTTTGTCACACATCACAATGCCCTCAATATACCTTTGTTTTTGCGCATTGCTCCAGAGCTTTACCTCAAAAGATTATTGGTCGGCGGGTTTGAAAAAGTATTTGAGCTCAACCGCAATTTTCGCAATGAAGGTATCAGTCCGCGCCACAATCCGGAATTTACCATGATGGAGCTATATCAGGCTTACGCAGATTACAATGTGATGCGTGAAATTGTACAGGATATGATTTCCTCTATTGCGCAGGATATTCACGGCACTATGAAGATATCATACAATGGCCGAGAAGTGGATTTGACTCCTCCCTGGAAGGTGATCAGTTTTGTCCAGGCATTGCAGGAAAAAACAGGTGAAGATTTTTTGCAAATACAAGACTTAGAACAGGCTGAACAAATAGCGCGAAAACATGGCATAGACACAGACAAATTGCGTGCTGCAGGAATGCTCACCAAATGGAAAATCGCCGGCGAATTGTTTGAAGAATTGGTAGAAACGCATTTGTGGCAACCTACTTTTGTGGTTGATTATCCAAAAGAACTTTCGCCATTGGCGAAAAGCAAAGAGGACAATCCAGAATTGGTAGAAAGGTTTGAGCCTTTTATCGTAGGCCGGGAAATCGGCAATGCTTTTTCCGAGCTCAATGACCCGATAGACCAAAGAGAAAGATTTGAAGCCCAATTGAAGGCTAGGGAAGCGGGTGACGAAGAAGCCCAGATGATGGATACGGATTATGTTGAGGCATTGGAATACGGAATGCCGCCGGCAGGAGGATTGGGCATTGGTATCGACCGGTTGATAATGCTTTTGGCAGATAAACAGTCGATCAAAGATACAATATTATTTCCGTTATTAAAACCGGAATAAAAAATCACCATGATGGCATGATTGTTGCTAAAAATGGTTTTTAATGGAGGTTTCTGATATGCAAAAACAAATACCATTGGTGCTTGCGGTGTTGATGATTGCTGCGTTCATTTCCTGTAAGACGACAAAACCCACAGATAAAAAAACAGTTCAGGAAAAAAAAGAACAAATATTGCAAACGAAATTTTTTACCCAAAAAGGCAAGGGCGGCCTTTTTAGAGTCTATATCAATTCTGATTTTTTTCTAAGCAAACAATACGGCAAAGAAGAATGGATCAAAAGAGAGGCAGACCAAGGCGGTGATCAGTATGTTATTGATTCACTCAAGGAATTGGACAAAATTGATGAGGCAAGAATAGGGGTCGTCAAAGTAATTTTGTACGGCAATAATGGTTCCGTTTCCAGAATCCGGC
>CAZCVM010000055.1:0-4950 GCA_964501965.1 uncultured Leptospiraceae bacterium
AAGCATTTATTGCTGCCGCGCAAAGAGGACAGCAAGCTGGTTTTGACGCAGTGCAATTGCACGGGGCCCATGGATATTTGATAAGCCAGTTTCTTTCACCTTTTACAAACAAGCGGGAAGATGAGTATGGCGGATCCCTGGAAAACCGTTATCGATTTTTGGGCAATATTGTGAGGGGAGTCAAATCTGCGTTGGGTGCTGATTATCCATTGTTAATAAAGCTCAATGGCGATGATTTTGTTGAAAATGGTTTTGGTATACAGGATGCTGTGCAAATTGCGCAATGGTTAGAGCAAGATGGTATTTGGGCTATAGAAATTTCCGGCGGTACTCCCTATTCTGGTCGCCTCACTGTGTCCCGAATGCGTATCCGCAAAGCCGAAGAAGAAGCTTATTTTTTACCGGAGCTAAAGCAAATTCGCGCCAATGTCTCTATACCATTGATTTTGGTCGGTGGTATGCGTAGCATCGAAGTATGTGAATCTTTGCTTGAAAAACAATACTGTGACCTGGTTGCTCTGGCAAGACCCCTGGTACGGGAACCAGGGTTGGTCGCGCGGTGGCGAGCCGGAGACAATGCGAGAGCTTTGTGTGTTTCCTGCAATCGCTGTTTCAAAGAAAGTGCCGGCGAGCTAGGTCTGGGCTGTTTTGAAGAAAGAAAATTGCAAAAAAAAGCAGAAAGCAAATAAATAAACACCACAGCTATTCGATCTGTTCTGGCACGCTTTCTACAACCCAGCTCAAGTTGTCCCGATATAACAATTTTACTTTTTGTCCTTTGGGAATAATGCCGTCTGAGCAAATGGCTGGCCACGTTGTACCTCGAAAACGAATCCTGCCTTCGGTATTGTTTGCCTGGATTTTTTCAATCACTTCGACAATGGTGCCATAAGAATCTTCATCTTCTTTGGTTGGCACAAACGCGCTTTCTGGCGGAAATATTCGCAAAAATACCCAGCGCAAAGCCAATATTAAAACCAAAGATAAAATAAACCATGTTGTAAAAGAATTGATTTCGCTTTGCAATATTCCGACAAAACGCAATAATGCCACAAGCATTGCACCTACGCCCAGAAATATGACAACCAGACCAGGAATCAGCATTTCTGCCAGAACAAGCGCAAGACCGAAGAAAAACCAAATCATCGTGATTGTATGAAAATCCATTTTTTTCCCCTCCACTTTTTGCTTCTAAAATTTTAATAATTTCAATATTTTACAGCATTTTATCATTATTACTTCAAATTTTCATATAATCTTAATATAAACTGAATGAAAATTTTATTTTGCACCATAAAAATCATTGACAATAAAATTTCCATATATTTTTTTTTGTTGTAAAGATTATGAAACATTTGGGCAAAATACATTCTATCCAGGGCAACATCGCAAAAGTACAGCTAATGGACGTTGTTCATTGCACTGGCTGCCAAATGCAAGGAGCATGTTCTTTGCCGGAAATTCAAAAAAATGCGGATGATTTTTTACTGGAAGTATTTATTGATAAATCCATAAATGATAAATTTATAAAAAGCCAATGGATGCGACCCGGGCAAACAGTACAAGTCATTATGAAAGAGTCCCTTGGTTTTTGGGCTGTTTTTTTTGCTTATGTGTTGCCTTTGTTGTGGATACTATTGACTTTGATTTTGACTTCTTTTGTTACCCCAAATGAAGCCATCATCGCTGTGGCCGCTTTGATTGCCGTGTCTTTGTATTTTGTTGTGTTGTATTTTGTGCAAAAAAAATTAACTGGTTTTTTTCTGCGTACATTTTCTATCAAGCTTGCCAGAATAAAAAATCCGGTCAATGAATATAGTAATGATATGCTAAATCAATAGAAAGGTTTCTGTGGCCCTTATGATCATGCAAAATATTTTTATAACCATTTTACCGCTTACTGGGTTGGGGATAACGGCTGCTGTGATTTTGTATCTGGCGGCAAAAAAATTTTATGTCCATGAAGACCCACGAATTGATGAAGTCCAATCTGTCTTGCCTGGAGCCAATTGCGGGGGATGTTCTTTCCCTGGGTGTCGCAGTTTTGCGGAAGCGGCGGTCCAACAAAGTATCCAAACCGCGAGTCTGGGCGATCTTTTTTGTCCTGTGGGCGGCAATGAAACCCAAGAACAGATGGCACATGTCCTTGGTATCGAAGCTGTCCAACAGGCCGCAAAAGTGGCAGTTGTTCGCTGTAATGGAACAAAAGAAAACAGGAAAAAAACTTTGGACTATGACGGTATTGTTTCCTGTCGGATAGCATCGATTTTTTTTAGCGGCGATACCGCTTGTTCTTATGGCTGTCTGGGGTTGGGTGATTGTGTGGCAACATGCTCTTTTGACGCGATGTTTATGGATTGTGAAACTGGTTTGCCAGTAATAAACGAAGATAAATGCACTTCTTGCGGGGCCTGTGTGGATATATGTCCGAAAAACATCATTGAAATAAGACCCAAAGGCAAAAAGAATAAACGTGTTTATGTCCGCTGTGTAAATGAAGATAAGGGTGGCACCGCAAAAAAGGCTTGCAG
The DNA here is from genome assembly GCA_964501965.1 of uncultured Leptospiraceae bacterium. GTDB lineage: Bacteria > Spirochaetota > DYNZ01 > DYNZ01 > DYNZ01 > CAZCVM01. Next base: position 2,532 of record CAZCVM010000055.1, read on the forward strand.
TGTAGCTTGTATTGGTTGTCAAAAATGTGTCAAAGTTTGTGATAAGTTTATAGCCATTGAGGTCAACAATTTTTTGGCGTATATTGATCCAGATAAATGTCGTCTGTGCAGAAAATGCTTAGAAGTCTGCTCCACCAGCGCAATTGTTTCCGTCAATTTTCCGCCGCCCAGAAATGAGGCCCCAAAAAAAGAGGAGCTTGCGTATGCCGACAGCAACAAATAGTAAAAAAATGAAAATGCAAACAAAAGTGAAAACTTTTTCCATTGGCGGGGCCCACCCTCCTGATAACAAATGGACCAATGAGGAACCAATCCGTAAATTGCCGCTGCCGGACAAAATTTTATTGCCGGTAATCCAGCATATTGGTAAACCAGCAAAAATCCTGGTGCAAAGCGGTGATAATGTTTTGACAGGACAAATGGTTGCAGTCGCAGATGGCAATATTTCGGCAAATATTCATTCTCCGGTTACCGGCCAGATAGGTAAAATCAAAGATATGGCGTCCGGCAATGGGTTTTTAAAAAAAACAATTGAAATCATTACTGCGCAAAATGAAGAACAATGGGCAGATGGGATTGATACAAGCGCGGATATCCGCATAGATTTCGCGCCGGATAAAAATCAAATACTAAAACAGGTGCAAAAAGCCGGTATTGTGGGAATGGGTGGAGCTGCATTTCCGTCGCATGTGAAGCTGATAGTACCGGATGGTAAAAAAGCTCATACTTTGCTTATTAATGGCGTTGAATGCGAGCCGTATCTTACAGCGGATTATCGATTGATGTTGGAACATGGTTTAGAAATCCTGATAGGAATACAGATAATGATGATCGCTTTGGACGCGCCGCGTGCTGTTATTGGCATAGAAATGAATAAGCCAAAAGCGATTGACCACTTATCTGATTTGATCAGGCAATACAATTTTGAGCATATTCAAGTCGTCCCATTGCAAGTAAAATATCCGCAGGGAAGCGAAAAACAATTGATTGAAGCAGTGACAAAAAAGGAAGTACCGGCAAAAGCATTGCCCATTGATATGGGGGTTGTGGTTCACAATACTGGTACTGCTTTTGCCGTTTATGAAGCTGTTCAAAAAAATAAACCATTGATTGCCAGGGTAGTAACTGTTTCTGGTTTGAGCATCACCAATCCAGCCAATTATTGGGTGCGGATAGGCACTTCCATTAAATATTTGGTGGAAGCAAGCGGTGGAGTAAAGCCGGATATCGGCAAGATTGTTTTGGGTGGTCCCATGATGGGGCAAAGCGTGGGGTCATGGGAAATACCAATTGAAAAGGGAAGTTCCGGATTATTGCTCATAAATGAATCATCGGCGCGGCGCAAGGAACGCAATGCGTGCATCCGCTGCGCAAAATGTGTTTTGGTTTGTTGCATGGGTCTGGAGCCTTATTTATTGTACAAACTTAGCAAAAATGATCTATTTGACCAGTGTCAAGAACAATTGGTTCAGAATTGTATTGAATGCGGTTCTTGCAGTTATATTTGTCCTTCTGGTGAGCCTTTATTGGACTATATTCGATTGGCAAAAAAAGCGCAATAAAATAATATTTGGTCGCAAGGAATGAGATTCTAAGTAAATGTTGAAACTAAAAAAAATGGATAAAGATGAAAAATAAGGAAGAGAACTATGTCGGATAAGTCATTGGTTTTATCGCCGTCTCCTCATATAAACAATGATCAGGATATACCTAAAATCATGTACGGTGTTGTCATTGCTATGATGCCTATGGCTTTGGTTTCTGTTTATTTTTTTGGCTGGGGCGCTTTGAAAGTTATCGCTCTGTCTATTTTTTTCTGCTTAATGTTTGAGTATATGATACAGAAATTTTTATTGGCCCAAAAGCCAAGTATTGGTGACGGCAGTGCATTGGTGACAGCCATATTGCTGGCTTTCAATCTACCCAGTAATATTCCGATATGGCTCATTGCCATTGGCAGTCTGGCGGCTATAGGCATTGGCAAGTTGTCTTTTGGCGGTCTGGGCAACAATCCTTTCAACCCAGCATTGGTGGGGCGAGTGTTTTTGCTCATTTCGTTTCCAGTGCAAATGACAAGTTGGCCCAAACCACGGCCATTGGATTTTTCTCTGGCAGATGGTACCACCGGTGCCACTGCATTGGCGATTGCTAAAGAAGGTATAAATAGCGGCAAAAATATCAGCGATGTTCAGGCAAGTCTGCCCGGGCTAGGGGATTTATTTATCGGAAATATGGCTGGATCTTTGGGTGAAGTCTCTGCGGGTGCAATTTTGATTGGTTTGGTTTATATGCTATGGAAAAAAATCATCACCTGGCATATTCCGGTTTCTATTTTGGTAACAATTGCATTTTTCAGCGGCATTGCCTGGTTGATAATGCCGGAAAAACAAATGACTCCCTTGTTTCATTTGTTAACTGG
>CAZCVM010000055.1:4960-9462 GCA_964501965.1 uncultured Leptospiraceae bacterium
AGGGGTAATGATAGGTGCTGTTTTTATGGCTACAGATTATGCGACATCTCCTATGACAAAAAAAGGTATGATTCTTTTTGGAATAGGCATTGGAGTTATCACAATGATAATTCGTTTATATGGAGCGTATCCGGAAGGAGTCTCTTTTGCGATTCTTATAATGAATGCTTTTGTGCCATTAATCAATAAATACATCAAACCAAAACGCTTTGGAGAGGGAGGTTGATATGTCCGAAATGACAGAATCGCAAACACAACAAAAAAGTAAAAGTTCTACTACGCCAAAGCCTTCTACTCTGGCCAACATGGTTGTTACTTTGACGATTATAACAATGGTTTCCGGCGGTGTACTTGGCTTTGTCTACGAAATCACCAAAAAGCCTATAGCACTCGCGAAAACGCAAAAAAAAATGGCTGCCTTAAGAAAGGTATTGCCGGATTTTGATAATAAGCCACATTTAGAAATGAAAAAATTTTCCAGTAAAGACCCAAAGTATTCCTACGAGATATATCCGGCAAGCAAAAACAATCAATTTGTGGGAGTGGCTGTCAGGTCTTTTAGTAAAAATGGCTTTAGCGGTTTGGTATGGGTGATGGTCGGCATTGATGCAACTGGCAAAGTGCACAATACTGCGGTGCTTGAACACAAAGAAACGCCCGGCCTGGGAACAAAAATAGCTGATATTCGTTTTACGCAACAATTTCAGGGCAAAAATAGACAAAATTTTAAGTTTCAGGTAAAACAAGATGGTGGTGATGTAGATGGTATCACTGCGGCGACCATTTCTTCCAGGGCTTTTGCTGAAGGTGTTGATAATGCTCTTGGGGCATACCGTGATTTTCAAAAAAGAAATGGCTCCAGGAATAGTGACAAAACAAAAAATCTGAACCACCAGAAAGGTCAATAACATGGCAATAGGTAATAAACAGATATCAAAATGGCAAATATTTGCCAAAGGTTTTTTTCAGGAGAATCCAGTCTTTATATTGTTGCTGGGTATGTGCCCGACTCTAGGAGTCACCACTTCGGCTGTGAATGGACTTGGTATGGGATTGGCCACAACCTTTGTCCTAGTGTCTTCCAATATTGTTGTTTCTTTGATCAAAAACTTTATCCCCTCAAAAGTGCGTATCCCGTCTTTTATTGTTATTATTGCTTCGTTTGTAACAGTTGTCGAATTGGTGATGCAGGGTTTTATGCCGTTTTTGTTTGAACAATTGGGGCTGTTTATTCCTTTGATCGTCGTAAATTGTTTGATACTTGGACGGGCAGAAGCTTTTGCTTCCAGAAACGGTTTTTGGGATTCTATTTTGGATGGTTTGGGTATGGGACTTGGATTTTCTATGGCTTTGACAATGTTGGGAGCTGTCCGTGAAATATTGGGTGCGGGCACAATTTTTGATTTCAAATTTTTGCCGGCGGATATGGATGGAGCTTTGGTTTTTATTCTCGCTCCTGGAGCTTTTATTGCTCTGGGTTATTTGACCGCTTTGATAGTATTGCTAAATAAAAGACAAGCGCAAAAATGAAAATTCTTCTCTAAAAAGAGTGATAGAAAAAAAATATTGATAATAATTAACTAGAAAAAATAAAAAAAGTTACAGGAAAAAAGTATGGATTATTTTGTTATCATAATCGCAGCAATATTTGTGTCAAATATAGTGTTGGCTCAATTTTTGGGTATATGTCCGTTTTTGGGGGTTTCCAATAAGGTATCCACAGCTATTGGCATGACCGGTGCTGTGGCTTTTGTCATGGTTTTGGCAACAATTGTCACTTATTTGATCCAGCATTTTGTGTTAGATGTTTTGGGTATTGGTTTTATGCAAACCATAAGCTTTATTCTCGTTATTGCTTCGCTAGTACAGCTTGTAGAAATTGTGCTCAAAAAAGTAAGCCCGGCAATGTATCAAGCTTTGGGTATTTTTTTACCTTTGATTACAACCAATTGCGCTATTTTGGGGGCAGCAATACTGGCGATACAAAAAGATTTCTCATTGATCCAAAGTGTGGTCTACGCAGTTGCCAATGCTGTGGGTTTTGGTCTGGCCTTGGTTTTGTTTGCCGGACTGCGCGAGCACTTAGATTTGATGGATGTGCCGGAAGGGATGAAAGGAGTTCCTATCGCTTTGGTCACTGCGGGCATTTTGTCTCTGGCCTTTATGGGTTTTTCCGGCATTGTCCGCTGAAATGTTCCCTAATATGACAGAACAATACAAAAAAAATATTTGGATCAAAGATCCAATTCATGGCTTTTTGGAGTTTCACGCTAGTCAGGATCAATTGTTTTTGCAATTGCTGGATACACCGGAGATGCAGCGTCTTCGAAGAATTCGTCAATTGGGTACGATTAGTTTTGTGTATCCGGCTGCTGAGCACTCGCGTTTCACGCATATCCTAGGTACTTATGCCACAGCGCAAAACACATTGAAGCATTTTCGACAACGTGGTTTTTTGGATATTGCAAATTATCGTGAGGAAGTTGAAATACCAATTTTGGCGGCAGCCTTGTTGCATGACATTGGACATGGGCCTTTTTCGCACAATTTTGAATTGATTACTGGTATTCATCATGAGGACTTCACTAAAGCGATTATTTTAGGGGACACTCAAATTCATCAAGTTTTGCGCCAGCATGACAGTGCTTTGCCGGAAAAGGTATTGGCTATATTGGAACATCGTTTTGTTCATCCAGTGGGCAATAGCATGATTTCAAGTCAGCTTGATGTGGATAGATTGGATTATATTTGTCGTGATAGTTATATGACTGGCGCGAATTATGGTTTTTTGGACATACAAAGAATCGTTTCTGTGTTGAGTATGCACAATGACGAAGTCGTTGTGCTGGAAAAGGGTTTGGGCACAATAGAAGAATATTTGCTTGCCCGTTTTTATATGTATTGGGAAGTTTATTTTCATAAAACAGCAAATGGTATGGCATTATTGTTGGAAAAAATATTTTCTCGGGCACAGTATCTTTATCAAAATAGGAAACAAGGATTCAATGAATGGGATATACAGATTGATCCTAGAATGGACTTTTTATTTTATTCAGCCAAAAAGCAACAGGGACAAATTTTTGATCCGAACAATAATATTAGAGACGATGTTGACAATGCAACCAATCTAAATTTCCAATCTTATGAATACATTCAATCCATTGTCCAGGATTTCATCTGGCTGGATGACCATGATCTTTATAGTCTATTGAAACAATTTGCGCGATCCAATGATCCCATTATTCGTGATCTTAGTTTGCGTTTTCTCAACCGCCAGCTTCTAAAACCTCTCACAGTGCAGTCAGAACAAGAAAAGAATCAGATCATCCAAGCTTTGAATGATGCCTCCTTAGATCCTGAGTACTATTTTTTGGAGAATCGTATGGCCAAAGCCATTTATACCCCCAATCCGATCAGTAGTAAAGATGGCCAGGGTATAAAAGTGTTGAAAGAGAATGAAGATAAAGTATATGACATCTCTGAAATATCCCGTATAATAAATCAGCTTTTACAGGTAAACTACCATCAAAAAGAATACGCGTATGTACCGGCAGAAATCCGAATCCAAGCCAAAAATTCGATTTAATTTAATTGAATGCATTTTTTTTGCATAAAAAGATTGACGTTTTGGAGGATTTTTATATATTAGTATTGTGCATAGCACAAATGTTGAACCTCCTAAAAGTATCCATTTGTCCCCCTTAACCAAAATTTTGTGCTTACATTTATTTGGCAGGGGGATTTTTGCTGTTTTGAATATTGTATTGTCCACCGCTATGATGATGGCATCTTGTGCCAGTAAATAGTTATTTAAATAACTATTTAAATAACTATTTAAATAACTATTTAAATAACTATGAAAATCCCCCCAAAAAAAAATTAAAAAAGTCATTTTTTCTGGGACAAAATGGCTTCGCATGACCTTTTTTAATAATAGAACACCATTTTTTTTATATGAGGTCTATTATGAATACAAAAACAAAACCCAAAGAATACACAAATCATACTAGCGTGAGCTTGAAGTCCAGACACAAAAAAATTTTGGAAGAAACGGCTCAAAAATATAATATATCAATGAATGAATTGATGATTCTCTTATTACGTTACATAAATGAACGTGCCTTTGAGGTGGCCGGGAAACAGGCACGTGTAAAATACCAACAGCCTGAAGGAGATATTAAGATTGTAAATTTGTATATTGGGCAGAGAGATTATGAGAGGAATTTGGATGCGAGGAGGTTTGGTAAGGTTTCTGTATCCTGGCTTTTGGCTTATGCTATTGATCATTTTCTCGATTTGGTTCTTCGGATAATTTATAAGGGATTTGCACGAGGTAAAGAAATTTTAAATAACTATATTAGTCCGCAGATATTTTTAGTCAAAAAATTGACAAAAAGAATCAAAATGGTATCTATATGGTATCCGCAAAAAGAATAATTTGATTTTCATATTTTTATTCTTGACTTCATCGACCCTTATTTCTAACTTGGCAAACACAAATT
>CAZCVM010000056.1:0-4363 GCA_964501965.1 uncultured Leptospiraceae bacterium
ATAAGGCATTCATTGACGATTGTCATTTTTCTCGGCGCAATCATGTATCTTAGCTGGGAAATGAGCTTATTGGCTTTGGTTGCGTTCCCCATTATGACCGCGCCCATAGCTGCCTTTACGAATAGAATGCGCCGCGCTTCTCAAAAAGAATTTTTTACTTTGTCAGACCTGACTTCTTATATCCAGGAAAAAATATATGGGATACGCATTATCCGCGCTTTTGGTCGGGAACAATACGAACAAGATAAATTTGACGCTTTTGCCCACAAAGCCGCGTCATCTGAATTGAAAAAGCATCTGTACGGTGCTCTTGCGCCATCCTTAGTAGAATTCTTTAGTGCGATAGCGACCGCGCTTTTATTTTATTATGGCGGCATGAAAATTATCAGCGGCGTGCTTTCTACCGGAGAATTTATTTTCTTTTTACTCGCGCTCTTGTCATTGATTACCCCCATCCAGCAACTAGCTCGCATGGTCAGTCATTTTCATCAAGGTGACGCGGTTGCCGCCCGCATTTTGGAAGTCCTGGAAAAAGACCCTAAAATCAAAAATCCTGAAAAACCTATTTTTTTGAATACTATTGAACAAGGCATTACTTTTGACCATGTTCATTTTCAATATGAAAACTCCACCGAAGATGTCCTTAAAGATATTCATTTCCACATACCGGCCGGTCGGACGATCGCATTGGTGGGGCCATCCGGAGGCGGCAAATCAACTATGATTGATATGTTAGCGCGTTTTTATGATCCCACCAAAGGCAAAATCCTCATAGACGGATCTGACTTAAAGAACTTTGATCTGCATTCTTTGCGGGAAAAAATTGCTATTGTCACGCAAGAAATATTTCTTTTTTCCGGTAGTATAAAATCCAACATTGGATATGGCAAAGAAAACTCCACAGATGAAGAAGTCATGCAAGCCGCAAAAGCAGCCAATGCTCATAAATTCATTTCAGATCTGCCGCAGGGCTATGACACCTTAATCGGCGAACGTGGCGTCAATCTATCCGGCGGACAACGGCAGCGCATATCCATTGCGCGTGCTTTGCTGTGCAATCCTGAAATCCTCTTGCTAGACGAGGCCACCTCTGCGCTGGACACAGAATCAGAACGCCTGGTACAAGATGCTCTCAATCATTTACTCCGTGGACGCACAAGTCTGGTTGTAGCACACCGATTATCAACTATCCAGGGAGCTGATCAAATCATTGTCATTGACAAGGGAGCAGTACGTGAACGCGGCTCCCATCAAGAGCTATTGAAAAAAAATGACTTGTACAAAAAACTGCATGATATGCAATTTAAAATGTAAAAACTAGAAAAATTCAAATTGAAAAGCTAAAACTATGAATATGAAAAAAACACAGTATATTAAATCGCAGATATTGATTTTGTTGGTATTATTTGTCTTTCCGGTAATTCTTTTTGCGCAAATGCCTTTTGTCAATACTGCCAACACTAAGAAAACAAACCAATCTGAAAGTAAAAACCCGCAAAGTTCTATACAAAAAACGATATCTCATTGGAAAGATTCATTGCCCAAAGAGCAATCAATCAAAGACCAATTGGAAAAACTGAACCAGGAAAAAAAAGCCGATACAGAATGGGATAAACAAAAACAACAAGAATGGAAAAAATACTATACATATATTCTCATCTTGCATGAACAGATCAATGAATTTCATCATTTTTCTCAAAGAGTCCAAAAAGCTTTTGCAGATGAGAAATCTCCAAACAATAAACAAGACAATGATTTGCCAGGCAAACAAAAATCTGTTTTTTCCTTATCTGATTTTACTCACGGATTGCAGCAATTGAGAAAATTGTCGAGTATCGTCGATGAAAAAAATATAATTTTATCACAAATAATGCTTGAGCAAAAAATAATCATGGAAAAAACTGAATCCATCACACGAGAAATACGCCAAATAAACAATAAAATCCAAATACTTCAAAAAAAAATCCCTACAAAAAAACTCTCCAGGGCTGATATCAACAAACAAATAGAAACCTGGAAATCGATTCTCAAAGCCAAACAACAATATTCCCAGGCGTTAACAATCGAGACCCAGCTCCTAAAAGAAAAATTGCCTATCGCAAAACTAGACAAAGAAGTTTATGAAAAGCAAAAAAAAGAAATCCAAGAACAAATGGATCAAATAAAAAATAACCTATCCGCTTCCATTAAAGAATTGAATTTTCAACAAAAAGAAATTGATAAATTTCGCGAAAGCAATGCTTCGAAAAATCAGCACATTGACCATACACTTTACAATTTAATCATCCAAATCAATAAGGCAAAAAAAGAACGCAACAATATTTATTTGCAAATGTCGCAGCCCAAAACGCCGCAAACAGATGCGGCAAATCTGTCTGACCGCTACGAACTAATGGATATGGAAATCAATTTATTGCGGGCTCAAATAAAATACTATGAATATCAAAAATACTATTATCAATTTCAATATGAGTTGAAACAAGCCCAGTTCAATATTTTGCGATTTATTGTGTTGGACAGTGAAAACAAACTTAGCATTGACAACTTAAATAAAAACGCAGCCAATCTTGCTGACCAAGTCACAAAAACACAAACCTTAATGAGTGCCGCGCAAAAAGAAATCGAAACATTGCAAGCCAGCATCAAATCCATGCAGCAAATTTTGCGGACATTGGAAGATGATGACCAAAAAACACGAAACCGTTTTGTTTTACAAAAAATCAATCATCTAAATAAAGAAATCAAATTCAAAGAGGATTTTATTATTTTCTTACGTGAATATAAACAGACACTGGATCAAACTTTATTCCTCTATGAAGAAATAAGACAATTTATTGAAAAGAAAACAGGGTTATTGAAATTGCTTGTACAAGAAAAAACACAGCCTGGTTGGTCTGATATTTATAAAGCAATATGGACGATACTTCTTCTTTTGATATATGCTTTTTTTCACAAAACCATTGTCAATCATATCCAACAACCGGTATGGAAATTATTTTCAAAGTTTTTTTATATCTTTTTTCCGGGCTTAGCAATTCTATCTTTTTTTCTTGGCATTAATGGATATGATTTTCTTTATCAATATTTATTCTGGGCACTATGGAAAACAGCCCTGATCGTCTATACTATGGTCATCATTTTGGCCAAATTTGATTTTTGGCTAACGCAGATTAAAAAACAAGCCATAGCAAAAGCGCAGGAAAAATTGGAGATCGAAAAAAAAGCGGAAACTAAAGAAGACGTCAAAGAATTGACTGAAGAAATTTAATACTTTATTGCACAAGGAGAACAATATGTCTGATGCAACAGCAATCAATCCGAAACAAAGCATAGTTTTTTTTATAAAAAACCTATTTATCAATACTTTTCGTTATATTGTATATGTTATTGGCAGTCTCTTAATCATCTGGACCTGGGGACAGCCCTTTCATCTTTTTCAGCGTGTCACGACTTGGCTGAATATTGACCCCATCGCATTAGCAAAATTTTTAATGGAAAAAAGCATAAAAATCGGCTTCATCATTGGATTATCTTTTTTCTTTGTGTATCTCACTAAATTTTTAAGTAACAGAATCTATGAGATTATGATAGATAAAGATGATACAAGCGAATTGACAGAAACTGAAGCCAGGGCCCGGACCCTCATCAATGTTGCCAATAATGTCATCCGCATTATCGTTATCACTATGGCAGGTTTTTCTATCCTGTCCGAACTCAATGTAAATATTGCTCCATTGCTGACTGGGGCAGGAATCATCGGTCTGGCGATTGGATTTGGCGCGCAATCTTTGGTCAAAGATTTTTTTAGCGGCTTTTTTATTCTCATGGAAAATCAATTTGCCGTAGGCGATGTGATCAAAATAGGGGAACTAGCTGGACTTGTGGAGAAAGTTACCTTGCGGACAACTGTCTTGCGCGACCTTTCCGGAACGGTTCATACCATACCAAACGGCAATATTAGCACAGTATCAAACCTAACCAATTTGTGGTCGCGTGCTGTTCTAGACATCAGTGTTGCTTACAAAGAAAACGTTGACGATGTGATAGCCGAACTAAAAAAAATTAGCGCGGAAATATTTGCGGATGATCAATGGAAAAATTTGCTTATTGAAGAACCAAATGTGCTCGGTGTAGACGCGTTGGGCAATTCAGGAGTGACCATTAAACTGCTTGCCAAAACCAAACCCATCAAACAATGGGATGTCATGCGTGAATTGAATCGGCGCATCAAAAACAGATTTGATGAATTGGGAATAGAAATCCCATTCCCGCATATAAAAATTGTTCAAGATTCAAAAAATACATAAATATTTGACGAGAACAACTATTCATGTTTTTTTACGGTTTTTCTCCTTTTTGCAAA
>CAZCVM010000056.1:4373-9371 GCA_964501965.1 uncultured Leptospiraceae bacterium
CTCCATGAGAATAAAATTTTTCTGCGATTTCTTTTCTTTTTTGAACAATAATTCTTTCAGGTAAATCATTCAATTCCTGCACAGTCAGACCCATTTCATTGCTTGAATCCACAACACCAATGGACCACATGCCAGCATTGATCCCTTCCAGAATATCAGGCACTGTATCACCAATTTTAACAATAGATTGCATTGGAAAAATTTGCAATTGCATGGCATTGGTGAGAGCCATCCAGGGGGCTGGCCTACCCTGCGGCACATGATCCACATTGACCATAGCATCAGGCTGATATCCGGCTTGCGCGGCCTGGGGGACAAGAATATCCATCATAGCCTGGTTGTATCCAGTTGTGGATCCGATTTTAATCTGATTTTTTCTTAAATAATCCACAAATTCATCCAAATAAGGCACAATTTGAGCATAATCAGCTATCACCTGCAATTGCTTGGGGATAAAAGAATGGTAAATTTTCTCAAGATCCTGGTCCTGCCAGTCGCGTTGCGCAATATCCTGCCAGATTTGTTTGATCCGCGGCATTTGCATGATCTGCCATATATGATCGCGTTTGGCCATGCCCATGGGGATTCGGGCTTCCGCTATATTGATAGCAACCCCTATATCCTGAAATACCTGAACAAATACTTTTGCCGGAGCAAAGCAACCGAAATCAACTGTTGTTCCAGCCCAATCCAGGATGACGCCCTGGACTGGCCCGTTGTATGGATGCTGCATACGAAAAGTCATAAAAATTCCTTTCTGCTTGTTGCTGTCCTACATAGTTATTTAAATAACTATGTAGGACAGTAAATAGTTATTTAAAATTTTGAAATTTTTTCAATATTCAACAAAAGATTTTCAATATCCGAGACGAAAATCCGGCCAATATTGCCAATACGGAATGTATCCACTTGGCTAAGCTTACCAGGATAAATAACAAAACCTTTTTGATTCAATATTTCATAAAACTGCGTGAATGAAAAATTTGGATGATTGGGCCATAAAAATGAAGTAATAATATGGCCGCGCAACTCTTCCTTAATATATGGCTCAAAGCCCATCTTTTCCATACCTTGCACTAAAATGCGATTATTCTCTTTGTACCTCAAGGCTCTGGCTTCCACCCCGCCTTCCTGATCCAATTCTATCAAAGCCTGATGAAAAGCCAATAAAGTATGAGTTGGCGGGGTAAATCGGAATTGGCCACTTTTTTGCAGCCCAGTCCATTGTTCGTATAGGTTCAGACTTAAACTGCGCTGAATTTTTTGGGATTGCCGTAGTTTCTGTGTATTGGCCAAAACAAAAGAAAATCCTGGCACTCCCTCAATACATTTATTTGACGATGAAATGAGAAAATCAATATGATTGTCGTTCATATTGATTTGTATTCCGCCAAAACTACTCATTGCATCCACAATGAAAGTTTTCTTGTACTGGTTGCAGAGTTTGCCAATAGATTCAATAGGATTGATAATACCTGTTGTGGTTTCGCAATGCACCATAGCCAGATGTGTGACATCAGGATCATTTTGCAGTTTTTTTTCCACGCTTTGCGCATCAGTGATCTGGTTTTCCAAAAATTCGACTACACTATTGTTTAAATTCCATATTTGCGCCATACTAACCATACGCTTGCCATACTCACCATTAACCAGAAAAAGGATTTTCCCAGCATCGGGCACCACAGAAGAAATCACAGATTCAATGCCAAAAGTACCACTCCCCTGCATCAGGATACAGACATGATCTGGCTCGGATATATGCGCCAAATCCATTAGCCTTGTCCGAATTTGTTGAATGATGCTTATAAACGCAAAATCTCGTGATCCCAAGTCACGAAGCATAGCCTGTTTAACGCTTTGACTCGTGGTCAAAGGACCAGGCGTAAAAAGCAATTTATCCGCTGCTGGCGAAAGCATTGGTGAGTTTAGGGTTCCTTGACTATCCATATATAATAATATTTCCTTTTTGTATTCATTTTAAGTGCATTTTTATTCAAATATTATAGGTAATAATAATATTGTTTTATTTTCGTTAATTTTTTCTATTTATATAAATACAATTATGACTTGACTGTAATGCAGTGGCAAAATATATGGACTATATTTTGCTATTTTGCCAAATAGTAAAAATAAAACTATATTACGGAGTATTAATAATGATAAATCCAAAAGATTGGCTGGAAATAGGCCAAAAATTTCATGGACATAAATGTCCAGCAATGCCCAATGGCCTACGGGTCGGAGCGGCTGCTATGAATAAACTGGGAGTGGAGCGAGCTGCGGATGGACAATTATTGGCCATTCTGGAACTGGGAGACCACCATTGTGCCACATGTTTTGCTGATGGAGTCCAAATGATTACTGGATGTACCTTCGGTAAAGGCAATATCAAAAAATTGCATTATGGTAAATGGGGTTTGACCCTTGTAGATGTAAAGTCTGGCAAAGCCATCCGTGTCAATCCTAAGGCTGAAACCATGATGGCCAATAAAAAAACAAAATTTTTCACTGATTACCGGATGCAGGGAATTCCAGCTTCACATGTCCCGGCTGATATTGTGGACCCATTGGTGGAAAAGGTAATGAGTATGCCTGATGAGGATATGCTTATTATCAGCGATATTTTTGAATATAAAACACAAAAACCTAAAGATTCTTTTGACGGATTCGTCTGCGATGAATGCGGAGAAATGACCGTGGAAAAATATGGACGTTTAAGAGGGGATAAAAAAGTTTGCATTCCCTGTCATGAAAATATCGCCTAAAAGTCTGATTATTTTGCCTCAAGATGAGCTGCGAGGCATATTTTTATAACGAAAGGAAATACTTATGTTATTAGCAGGTTTGGCCGGAGCAGTCACATTTATTTTTACCACTCTACTTACGATTGCTGGTATTGGCGCAGCTTTCATTCTAATACCGGTGTTTATCGCCATGGGAATTGATGTGCATACAGCTATGGCGACTGCTTTGTTATTAAATTCCATTGCTATGATATTTGCCTCATACCGTTTCGCAAAAAAAAAGCTCATTCTTTGGAAAACTGCCTTTCCTATTCTCATCGTAGCGACTGTGTTGTCTCCGCTCGGAGCATGGGTAAGCCAGGGGTTGGATAAAAATATTCTTTTATGGTTGTTTATTGGGTTTCTTCTATTTGCCGCTATTATGATGCTCTTTTATGAAGCTAAAGAAAAGGAACAAAAAAGCTCGCCAATGAAGGAGACGTTTACCGGTGTTTTCATCGGGGCCTTTGCCGGTTTTTTGGGCGGTTTACTCGGAGTCGGAGGCGGAAATATAATCGTACCAGTACTGGTATGGCTGGGAATAAATCCCAAAAATGCTTCTGCCACGACTTCATTCATCGTTATCTTTTCTTCCTTTTCAGGATTTTTAGGTCACGCCACTTTGGGAGCAATGGATTCCAGTTTACTTGTTTTGACTGGGCTTGGCTCAGCCTTCGGTGCAATTCTAGGTGCTTATTTGATGACAGATAAACTCAATAAAAAACAGGTCAAGTGGATCATTGGAGTCATTTTGCTTACTATAGCAATAAAAATGGTTTATGGGATGTTTTAAGCACAATTGTCAATCCTTATGTTTGGCACCCATTACTGCCAGGGTATATTTCTTATTTTTTTTATGGCAAATGCAACCATAGAAACAATAAACAGGTCTAATAATAAAAGGAGTTAAAAAACTATGAAAAAATATCTGATTTTTTTTTTACTTATTTCAGTTGTATCAGCATTGGCGGACACAATGACTATTGAATCATATTTAAGTCATTTTGATTACAAGGCCAGAAAGGATATGAAAATCACTAGTCAACAACTTGTTGAAGCGATAGCAAAAGGCAGAGTCCAATTTATTGATATTCGATTTCAAGAAGAGCATCAGGCGTGGAATTCTCCATTAGCAAAAAATATTCCTCTAAATGAGTTGCCAAAACGCCTCAATGAACTCAACCGCGATAAAATTAT
Organism: uncultured Leptospiraceae bacterium; assembly: GCA_964501965.1. Lineage (GTDB taxonomy): Bacteria > Spirochaetota > DYNZ01 > DYNZ01 > DYNZ01 > CAZCVM01. The sequence goes on from CAZCVM010000056.1 coordinate 8,354, forward strand.
TGTGACTGCATGTCCTCATAAAGATAGGGCTATCCTGGCCATGGTCTTTTTGAGAACAAAAGGGTTCCAATCCAAATACCTGGTTGATGGATTAACTGGATTTGCCGAGTATCTGCGCGGAGACAAAGCCCGTATACTCATCCAAAGGCTAAAACAATGATATCGACTTTTTTTATATACTAAATAAACTAAAAAATCTTTGATTTTTTAGTTTATGCCCAGTTACCATTTTTTTTGCTAGACATTGACTGATTCCAATACATTTTGCTTTTAATAAGACAAACAGGAATCAAACATGAAAAAAAAATTGCTTTATACTATCATTGCACTTTGCGCTTTGGTTTTTATTCTTTTGATCATAAACATTACGCCTTGGTTTCAGCAGGTAAAACAGCCCCCGTCGCAGGACAACAGCATGCAAAATACCCAGAATCAAATCCTAAATAAACATTCTTTCAATAGTAGAGATAATAAAAAAACACTAAATCCTGCAAAAAAACAAGCCCAACAAAAAAGTCAAACCGTGCGTTTATTGTTTTTACAATCCCCCTACCCCTGTGAAAATTGCGACAAAATAAAAAAATTGACAAAAATCGCTTTGCAAGGACAATTTTCTCATGAAAAAAGTAAATATATTTTCAGCTACCAAATCATCAACACTGGACTAGATAAAAATGCCTACCTGATAAAAGAATACAGCATTAAACGCAGCGAACTTATTTTGCAAAAAATGAATAATAAGCGGGTTCAGGAATGGAAAACTTTGTGGAAAGTTTATTGGTTTCTGGATAAACCCCAACAATTTAAAAAATATATAATCACAGAAATCAAAAATTACCTCCCCGCGAACAAAAAACCTTAACCTGGCAGCCGCACCCTAACTCATTTTCTAAATAAAATGTCTCATTCCACATTGGACACATTCCGCACAGAGCGGAACCAAATCTTTGATTTTCTCTTGACAAACGGTAAAATTCTCATATAGTACTCAGAAATAGAGGTATTCCAATGAAAAAAA
>CAZCVM010000057.1:0-1484 GCA_964501965.1 uncultured Leptospiraceae bacterium
GACGCCAGACCAGGATAACACGGTTACTTCCAGGCAAAAGCCGAGCCAAAAATCTGAGTTTCTTTTTGAGTTATCCTTGGACAAAAATAAATTTTTTGTCCGGCGCGGATTTTATTATCAATGGACCCAAATCAAAAAAAAAGAAAAACTTGCGTCCTGGCAAAGCAAAAAAAATGTACCCGTTACCATCAAACAATTTGCGCCGGCAAACGCGCCGGATGCGGTAGAATATACGATCATCACTTTTTTTGACGCGCCTCATTTGGCCTATATTCCCAGATTTCAAAACATAGGTTTATTCTTACCGATTATTGGTGAAAACTGGCAAATATTTATCAATGGTACAGAAATCAGCCGGCAGGTTTACAAAAACCGCCTAGGCGAATTGACTATCAAAAAAACTGTTCGAGACCAAATCATTCCATTCCCGCCGCATTTGCTCAGACCGCAAAACAATCAAATCACTTTCCGCATCCTGGGTGATCCAAAATACAATATGACCGGCCTGTTCAATAGCATGGGCTACAAAATCGGTGTTTATGATAAACTCATGGCTCAGAAATCAGAAATCATCGCGCTGATACTTATTTCTTTGTACCTATTGGTGGGATTGTACCATATTTTTATGTATATCAAACGTCCGCAAGAACAATACAATTTATTTTTCGGCATATTTGCGTCGCTATTGTTTTTGTATTTGCTGACTAGGTCCAATACTATTTTCAATCTTATCAATGACACAGAAACGATCGTGCGCATAGAATACATCACGCTATTTGTTTTGTTTTATTTCCTTCTATCTTTTTTGGATACTCTTTTTTTTGGCAGGGTTTCCAAAGCGGCAAAAATTTATTTGATATTTGCTGTCACTTTATCTTTGTTAATGACTTTTGTATCAATTGCGACTAGTGATATAGTTCTTGTTATCTGGCAAATATCTGCTTTATATATATTGGGTGCTTTGATCTATACATTGGTCCAGGCAGTACGAAGCAAAAAACCGGAAGCTAAACCCCTACTCGTTGGAATCATTTTTAGCACGGTTGCTGCGTCTTTTGATATCTTTGATTCTCTTTTTTTTCAAACTGGGATTGCTTTTGCCAAGTACAGTTTTTTTATATTCGTGATGGGGATTGCTACAATATTGGCAAACCGGTTTTTGCGCGCGCAAAACACAGTGGAAGAACTCAACAAAAATCTCGAGAAAAAAGTACAAGACCGTACTAAAAATCTTCAAGATTCTTTGCATAAAATTCAAACATTAAAGATTCAGCAAGACGGCGACTATTTTTTGACATCGCTATTAATCAAACCTCTGGGCCGCACAGACGAAATCCTGTCCAAAAATATAAAAATTGACACCTTTACCAAACAAAAAAAACAATTTACTTTCCGCAACCGTGAAGTAGAAATCGGGGGTGACATAAATATTGCCAACAACATAGAGCTCAAAGGCAAAAAATACACTGTTGTTCTCAATGCCG
>CAZCVM010000057.1:1494-5855 GCA_964501965.1 uncultured Leptospiraceae bacterium
ATGCCATGGGCAAATCTATCCAGGGTGCGGGAGGTGCTCTGGTTATTGGCGTAGTTTTCAACTCCTACATAACGCGCACTAAATTGTCAAAAATGTACAAAGACCGTTATCCAGAACAATGGCTCAAAGGCTGCTTTCGAGATTTGCAATCCGTATTTGAAACCTTTGACGGCAGCATGCTAGCCTCCTTAGTAATGGGACTAATAGACAATGACACTGGCCTATTTTACTTTATCAACGCGGAACACCCCTGGACAGTTTTGTACCGAGACAAAAAAGCATCTTTTATCGATACGGATATGTACATCCACAAAATCGGTACAATATTCAACAATGATCTACCTTTTCAAGTGCATACATTTCCATTGCTTCACAATGACATGATATTTCTCGGATCTGACGGAAGGGACGATATCCAACTGGGTATGGATAACAAAGGATTTCGCATCATTAATGAGGATGAAAATTTATTTTTACAGCATGTCCGGCAAGGACAAGGTGACTTGCAAAAAATTGCAAGTCTAATCGAAAATAAAGGCTCCCTGACCGATGACTTCACATTGCTAAAAATAGAATACAACAATCAAAGTCAAAAAGAAGACAACTACAAAATGTACAAACACAAATTTTTGGAAGCTATGGCACAATACAGACAAAAAAAATACCTGGCTGCGACAGCTTTATTTTTGAAGATGCTCAAAAACACATCCATTCAATATGATCCATTGCTATTGAAATCGCTAGGCAAATCATATTTCCATCAAAAAAAATACCAGGACGCTGCATATTTTTTTGCAATAGCAAACTTCCACAACCCTGAAAAAGGATATCTTCTATTTTTGACATCACTTGCGTACAAATTTGACAATCAATACAACAATGCAGCGGATTTTGCGGAACGGCTGCGGATTCGTCGGCCACGAAATATCCGCAATTTGGTGCACCTGGCTGATATATACCGGCTCCTGGAAAATTTTGCCAGGGCAGAAAAAATACTGAGCCAGGCCTTAAAACTGGATCCAAAACATCCGGCAGCACTTTCTTTGATAAAAAAAATGAAATCTATTGTCAATCCAAAACAAATATTTTAAAGGTGAAAGCATGACTACAAAAACACGAGACCAAATAGCAAATCAAGACAAATGGGATCTTTCCAAACTTTACACAAATGATGACCAATGGCGTCATCACCTGGAAACCATAAACCAAAAAATAATCGCTTACAATGAATACACAGGCAGATTGGCTGACAGCGCGAATGAGCTCCAGCGTGTCCTAGAGTTTGATCTCGATATGAGCAGACAATGGGAAAAAATATACACATACGCGCACCTAAAAAGCGATGAAGACAAAGGCAATCAATTGTATCTGGGAATGCTTGATCAGGCCATATCCATGTACAACAAAATTCAGGAGCTTTCCAGCTTTATCAGTCCTGAAATCCAGGCAATGACAGAAAAAACCTTTGATAGCTTTTTGCAGGATCCGGCTTTGTCGCCCTATCGTTTTTACTTGCAAAAAATTTACCGTTACAAACCGCATACTCTGGACAAAGAAACAGAAAGGGTATTGGCAATGAGCGGTGATCTGGCTGATACAGCGCAGCGTATTTTTAGTCAATTGGACAATGTGGATATACGTTTCGGCGACATTGAGCTACCGGATGGCCAGACTATAGAGATCACGCATGGCAATTGGAATAGTTTATTGATGCACACCGATAGAAACATTCGACAAAAAGCTTTTCATCAATATTACCAATCCTATCAAGACCAAAAAAACACACTCGCCATGATCCTGGGACAATCAATAAAGAAAGACAACTTTTTTGCCAGGGTCAAAAAATACAGCGATAGCCGCGCCATGTCTCTATTTGAAGACAACATAAAACAGGAAGTTTATGACAACTTAATTCATGTCGTCAGTGAATCTCTCAATCCATTGATGGAATACCTTACCCTGCGCAAATCAAAACTGGGTCTGGAAAACCTGCATTTCTATGATACCTATGTCCCCCTTATCTCATCGATAGATTTTGAAATGCCTTACGATGAAGCAGTAGAAGTTTGTTGTCAGGCTCTTGCACCCTTGGGAGAAGATTACACAAATACAATGCGTCAGGGCTTATTGCGGGGTTGGGTAGATAGATATGAAAACAAAGGTAAGCGCAGCGGAGCGTATTCCTCAGGCTGCTATGATTCCCCACCATACATTTTACTCAACTATGAATCCGGCAATATCAACTCTTTGTACACATTGATCCATGAAGCCGGTCATTCCATGCATAGTTATCTATCCAAGAAAAATCAGCCATACCATTCAAGCGAATATACCATTTTTGTGGCGGAAGTCGCTTCCACCTTCAACGAAATTCTTTTGAGCAAATATTTATTGGAACAAAACGCGGACAATCCCAGTATGCAAGCATATATATTGAATCGGGAAATAGACAATATTCGCGGTACTTTCTATCGCCAAACCATGTTTGCCGAATTTGAAAAAAACATTCATTCTATTGCCAATCAAAATCAGCCCTTAACATTGGAAACCATGACAGAGCAATACCAGACATTATTGCAAAAATATTTTGGCCATGCCATGATTATTGATAAAGAATTGCAATTGGAATTTTTGCGTATACCGCATTTCTATTCCGCATTTTATGTTTACAAATACGCAACAGGTATTTCCGCAGCTATTGCTCTGGCACAAAATATAATAGGCAAAGAACTAGACAGCCAAACAAAAAAGGAAAATACCGCTAGCTATCTACGATTTCTTTCATTGGGCGGAAGTCAATTTCCATTGGATGAACTTGCAGCCGCTGGTATAGATATGACTTCTATAGCACCGATCAAACAATGCGCTGATTATTTCGCAACATTGGTAAATAAATTGCAGCAATATTAGTGCAACAAAAACTCACTATTGAATTTGTCCTTATGTAACGGAAAAGCACAGCATTGTCAAATCATCCAAAACACGCATTCCATCGCGAAATTGCTCCAAATCATTTTTCATAAAGTCCAGCAATTCCTTTGGTTCCAGATCCGCTTTTTGCTTTAATTTGGCAATGATTCTTTTTTCACCATACTCTTCTCCGGAAATATTGCGCCCCTCATCCAGCCCGTCCGAGTGGACAAAAATCTTATCGCCTGGCTGCAATTGAATCCTATTGGGTTCAACCACTAAATCAGGATCAATGCCGAAAAAAGACATACCTGTGCTGATTTTCGGCTCTTTGACCGGCAAAAGCTTGATTTTGCCATTTCTGATCAAATACACCGGAGTATGGCCGAAATCATAAAAATCAAGCAACTTTTTCTTAGTATTGACCAGAAAAGCCACACCGGTTGCGTACATATCAAATGGAGTGTTTATAGCGGTCATACGATTGAGTTTATTGAGCAAATGCATAACCATTTTTGGATTGCGTTTCTTTAAATGCAACAGCATAAACAATTCAAAACTTGCCTTGAATAAAGCCTGGATCGTCATTACCATATTGGAAGCTTTCAATCCTTTGCCGCAGACATCAAAAGCAGCGATAAAATGCTGATCTTTGCGCAAAGTATTCATATAAATTAAGTCTCCGCCAAGATCTTCTACTTCATCCAATACATAATGAATATTGAATTTTTCTTTACGGAATGTTTCCGGCTGAATCAAAATGGCCTGCTGGGCACTGGAACAAGAGGCCATATTGCGCGATGAAAAAGAATTGAGTCCATCCATGACAGATCGCACAGTACTCATCCCAAAGTATTTACCACCATGCGTTATAATGAAAGGATCATACAATCGATCCGGGTCCCTTTTCATCAATTTATTGGATGCTTCATACAATGTAGTATGACTGTCAAGCACGATCACATTCGGATCCACAATGGGCCGGATCGTATAACCTGGCTTCATAAATAAATCACGGTTGAATGGAGATTGGCCCCAAAATGCCAAAAACCGCTCTCTAATAATATAAGCAACAATTTTTGCTTGATCATCCTGGACGGGCACATAGTCCAGATTCGGGTTTGTCCGAAAAATATTCTCCATTTCCATCATCTCAGTTTGGATCGGTACAGGATCAATCATTTCGCGTTGGCAACGACCTACTTCCAATGCGCTGAAAATCACTTTGTCTTCTTGAGAATCAGATTGACGCCGATCCAAAGCAGACCCAGACGGTTTTCGCTCATTGATTGCGTGGACGCTTTGATCTTCCATTTTTTCCAAATCATTGGCCCCTGTATTATTTGATACAGCATCACTTAAAATTGTTAACATAGTATTTCCTTTTTTCCAATTATTTTTTTCAATATTTTGATAATAATTAAGAATAATGGATTGTAACCCGAAGATGT
>CAZCVM010000057.1:5865-9354 GCA_964501965.1 uncultured Leptospiraceae bacterium
TATTTTCCTAACATTTTAATTTAAAATTTGATATATTTTTTTATTAAGAAAATAAAGAAAGATGCATGAATCACCCTTTATTTGCAAAATTTTGCGTTTTTTTCATTTTAAATAACTATGTTTAAATAGTTATTTAAATAACTGTTTAAATAACTATGTTTAAATAACTGTTTTTACATAACTATTTAAATAACTATGCAAAACGACCAAAATGAAGTCCATTTTTTCCGTCAGATTGCAGAAAAACTTGCCTTTTCACCAGCCAAATCAATTTTGGCTTCAAAAATCTTGAATCATAGTTCGGGGGACTTTAATTAATGAATCCAAACCAACAGTCTTTTAGTCAAAATTATGGCCGTATATTCCTAGATAAAGATAGGTTTATCAATCAGCAAAACATTCAAATATTACTCCGGGGCGTAAATTTTTCTGGCTCATCAAAAGTTCCCTTTCAACCCATTGGTGCTACTCATCTGCCGCTAGATTATGACAATTACCGGCAAGTTACTTTTGTAGGACGACCCGCTCCTCTGGCTGAGGCGGATGAACACTTTCGCAGATTGCGGGCCTGGGGATTCAATTTTCTGCGCTGGATTGTCACCTGGGAAGCTGTGGAACACGACGGGCCCGGTCAATATGATGAATCTTATTTGGATTATTTACGTCAGATGGTGCAAAAAGCCGGACAATACGGTTTTTATATATGGATTGATCCCCACCAGGATGTCTGGAGCAGGTTTACCGGCGGGGACGGAGCACCGGGCTGGATATTTGAAATGCTAGATATGGATATGCGGTTATTTGGCCGGACTGGGACTGCTTATATTCACAATGACTATCCTCATTATTATCCTCACATGATTTGGCCGCTCAATTATACCAAACTCACTGTTGCCACAATGTTTACGATTTTTTTCGGCGCAAAAGATTTTGCGCCTGGCTGGAACATTAATGGACAAAGTGTACAACACTGGCTACAGGAAAGATATATTCAATATATGGAACAAATCGCCAAGCGCCTGGCAGATTTGGACCATGTAGTCGGCTATGGCTCTATGAACGAACCATTCAGCGGCTATATTTCACGAACCAATCTGGATCAATGGGAAGTACCCATTAAACTCGGTCCATTCAGTACACCTGTTCAAAATATGGCACTTGGTAGCGGTTGGTCCACACAGACACCATTTTATGTCAAAACACCCATTGGTTTTAAGTATTTCAGAAATGTTTTATTAAACCCCAAAAATGAAAGTATTTGGATCAATGGCAGGGTCTGTCCCTGGAGGGAGCAAGGAGTATGGGATTTTGATTCTCAAGGACAGCCAGCAATCCTGGATCAAGATTTTTTTACGCATAGAAAAAATCCAGCAAATGACAATCAACTTACAAAAATTGATTTTTGGAAGGATTATCTCAAACCATTTATTAATGTATTTGCGCAACGTATTCGCCAAATTGACCCCAAAGCCATTATTTTTGTGGAAGGAGAGCCGCAGCCTGACAGGCATGACCTGCTAGAATGGTCAAAATCAGACGCTGACAATATTGTCAACTCAAGCCATTTTTATGACGGCAAATTGCTTTTCACCAAAACCTACCATGAACATTTTACTCTCGACAGCGAAGACGGCAAAAACCTGATCCCTATTATCGGCAAAAAAAATGTTCAAAAATTCTATGATCGATATTTGAAAAAACTAAAAAATATATCAACTCGTCAAATGAATGGTGTCCCTACAGTGATTGGCGAATTTGGGATCCCATTTGATTTCAACAACAAAATTGGGCTAAAGACTGGGAACTATGAAATGCATGAACAAGCAATCGCCAATTATTACCAGGCATTGGATAAAAATTTATTGAATAGTACTCAGTGGAATTATACTAGTGACAACAACCACGATTATGGAGATTTGTGGAATTTTGAAGATTTGTCCATTTTTTCTTTGGATGATAAAAAGGAGAATAAAAGAAATAATCCCCAAAATGCTGAAGAATACAATAATGGCGGACGGTCGATCAAAGGCTTTGCCCGTCCCTATATTAAAAGCGCACCCGGAGAAATAAGCGCAATAAATTTCATTACCAAAGGTTTTTTTACCAAAAAAAATATTTTTACCGGACAAATCAAGCCCATGTCTTGTTCAACGCAACCAGCCATAGTGTATGTGCCTTTGATCCAATTTCCAACAGGGTATGCCATCACCCATTGTGACGGCTCCTATCAAATCCAAAAATACACAGATGGCTACCATGAAATTTTGTGGTATCCAAAGACCAATATGCCAATCGCAAAGATACAAATTCAAAGCACGAGCAATGAATCAAGCGAATTATTTTAACGAGCTAAATGTTAAAACTATTTGGCCGTCTTTTTTTAGGTAGAGCGAGGTATTGGACAATTGATAACCAGTAACGGTACGCAAAGTATCCAAAAATTGTTTTTCCTGCTGCAATACTCCAGAAGGCGATGAACAAGCCTTGGTAGAGCTAGTTATCTCACCAAAACGGACAACTTTCAGCCCTAAACGCTTGACTTCGCCACTGTATCCATTGCAGCCGCCAGTACCGCTCACTCGCCAGCCTTTTATCCGCAGGGTAATGTTTGTTTCCGGAAGTAAATCTTTTCCAGCAATTTTCTTGCCATGCCAATCCTGCGCCAGGGCTTTTGCAGTTGATTTATCAATCTGCGGCACTGAGCATGTCGGCGCCAAAAACCCGATACATATTGCGAATACAAATATTAACCAACCCATTTGCTTTTTCATACATTTTCTCCATTTTCAACTTTTTGCCAATCTTTTTGATATGTGTGCATTACCAATGACACAATTGTCAATAAAAAAATACTTTTGATAAGAAAAGAAATTTGTCATGGGAAAAGTAATGTTACTGTAAATGCGAGAATTGGAGATTGCTAATGCAAGAAATGGACATTGTGTCAATGCGGGCCGATGGACATTGCGAATGCGGGTCTTAGACCCGCATTCCTTGGGAATAATGAAATGATAAACTTATGGCAATGTAATCAAATAAGGAAAAATTCCAAAAAGAATTGTTCCTGCAACCAGCAAAATGCCCAAAAATTGATATATCTTCGGCGAATATAGGGGGCCAGTAGCTGATTCTTCAAAATCATTGAAAAACATGGCCTTCATTATCCTGGCATAATAGTACAAAGACACTACTGTATTCAAAACCCCTATCACTGCCAACCAGTAAACTTGCTTTTGGATCAGGGAAGTAAATATATAGTATTTACCTATAAAGCCCACGAAAGGCGGAATTCCGGTCAACGAAAATAAAAATATTGTCATTGCACTAGCCCACATTACGCCTGTCTGACCCCGATAGGCTAAACCATTGAAAGACTCAATATTCATACCATTTTCATTTTCTTTGGAAGTACCCACTACCATAAGAACCAAAAACGCGGCGCATGCACGGGCATACCTACATCGTGCGCCTCTACGTGCAGGGCCCCCT
>CAZCVM010000058.1:0-9351 GCA_964501965.1 uncultured Leptospiraceae bacterium
TCAAAAATTTATTCTGCTAGGAAAAATATGGCATGAAACCATGCAAAATGGGGCCAAATGCCTGCTGATTTTATTATTGCATATTTCTTTGGTAATAGGTCTGGCTGTTTTTCCGGCAAATGCTCAAAACGCAAACAATAATCCGAAAAAGGCAAATGACAAAAAGGACCCCCAGAAAAATCCAAATAAAGATCCCAAAAAAAATCAGAATACGCAAAGTCTTTTTACGGCACAGGGTTTTGGCGGCATAGCCTGGGGTACTTCGTTTGAAGAAGTAAAAAAAAATGCTTTGGGAGAAGTGCAATATAGCTCTCCGGGCAAATTTATTGTTACAAAACATGGCGAGTTGACTTTGCGCTATGGTTTTTTTCGGGATCCGGACGCATCCAATCAAAATCAAAATCAAAATCCAAAACAACCCAAAGACCCAAACGCGAAAAATCCAAATCCGAACAATACGGCGGGCAACAACAAGGCTGGTAGTTTTATGACTCCAGAAGAAAAAAAACAAAAAGAAATAGACGACAAAGCCAAACTTTTTTTTGTTACCATTCGTCTGCCATATCTCTTGACAAAACAATTGGAAGACAAAATGACAAATCGTTTTGGCAAACCTGCTGGCCGAAAAGAAACTGCCAATGGCGGAGTTGTCTGGTGGGACCAAAATGAGAACTTGATTCTCATTTGGACAGACAAAGTTTCTGGCAACAATTACACCCGAAAAATAGATGTGGTCGGGAAAAAAATGCGGGAAACAGTGATGCAGCGGCAACGAGTGATTTACAACAAAAATGAACAAGGATTGCTAAAGAATCTGGATTTATGATAGGGCAAAAATCATGGTTTTTGAATATTAATGCTTTGGGAGTTGAATATTTTTGCGGATTTGCCGGAAAGCAAATTTTTGCCCTGGCCCGCTTATTGAGTAAATGGACAATTGTTTTTGGTTATGTCGCATTGCTGCATGGGATCACTGCATTGTGGAGCGCGGGTCAGCAAAAAATCAATATCAAAGATTTGGATACCGGAACCGGGCAAAAAGTCCAGCCGTACAGATACCAGGAATATTGGATTTTTTATGACAAGCTCAATATGCCGGGTTATGAAGCATACACCTATCGGCCCTTTTTCATTTCTCAAAAGCACTTTTTTATTTCTTCCGGCGTCAGGTACTTATACACAGATCGATTGTTTTTTCTGCCGCCAGTTTTGGATATATTTGAAACGAGAAGGTTTTCCAATTATAGTTTTTTGCAGGTATTTGATTTTTCTGCTGTGTATCCTATGGCAGATTCTTTGGATGTGCGTGGCCAAGCCCGCGAAGGAGACTTAGGTATTTTTCCATTTTTCTGGTATGGCTGGGGCCAGTATCAGCGTGACAAGTATTGGGCATTTTTTCCTTTGTACGGGACAATAAAAGGTAAATTGGGACAGGATTATATCCATTTTGCTTTGTTTCCGATTTGGACAAACTATGGTTTCAAAAAAGTAGGGTATGACGCTACGTCTATATATTGGCCGTTCTTTTTGCATGGCCGGGCACCGGATCGGATGGAACTGCGTGTTTTTCCATTTTTTCATTATTCTTCACAGGACAACAATTTTGTCCGCATGTCTGTATTGTGGCCCTTGTTTTTTTATGAACGCAATTATTTGTATAGCACTGCGCCGCAAACATTGCGTTTTATTTTTCCCATTTACGGCTCAAAGACCAGAAATCTGGCAGAATCGTATTCTGTGTTTTGGCCATTTTTTTCCTGGGGCTGGGACGCTGTTTCTCAAACAAAAGAGTATACTTTGCTATGGCCGTTATTTCATTGGGGGGACGGCAAAGAGCCAGTGTTAAAAAAAAGATATTTTTTCCCAGTGTACGGGTATTATCAACATGGAAATAAACAGTCCCAATACATCACTCCGTTTTTCTTTTCTATGCTAAACGCAAAAAAGACCTATACGAGCCGTCAGGATTTTATTTTGCCGATGTTTTGGCTGTCTGAAGTATACAAACCAGCCAAAGAAAATCCCAAAGAATTGCGAAAAGCGTATTTCTATTTCAAGTTTTGGCCTGTATTGCATGTCCAAAACGATTATCAAAATGAGAGTTATCAGGTAAATATTTTTTCACCTTTGTGGTTCAAAGCGGATCAGAGTATTGAGGACTTTTATTCGCCTTTTTGGTCTATTTTTACATACAAAAAATTGCCTATGGCTCAATTGAGCAATATTAAAAAATGGTACCAGGGTTTGCCAGCAGGAAGACAAAATGAATTCCAATTTGAATACATTTCTGTTTTGTTCAGGTTGTATTCCCAATGGGAGATAGGCGATATTTTTCACTGGCAAATTCCATTATTGGCCAGTTATACTTCACAAAAAGATCATGGTATGCGTTTTCGTTTGCTGCATGGTTTTTTTGAGGTCAATAATCTGGATCAAGATGATAAAAAGTCTTCTATCCCAACAAAGAATCCCAAACAGAAAAGCTATAAATACAGATTCTTGTGGTTTATAAAGATATAGACGGATATGTATAAATGAATTGACGTTATAGGCGCAGATTGGTTAACGTATCCAATAAACGGTCCAACGGCCAACAGCGGATAAGTCGATATTCAGGAAAGAATCAACAAGTTCAATGAGCATTATTCAATTTTTAGCCGGGATAAGTCAGAGCATAGGAAGAATATTTGTCAGTATTGGCTATTCCTTCAATTTGTTTTTGGCAGCGATTCTTTATTCCTTTGATTTGTGGAAACGCAAATACGAGTTTTTTCAGCAAATGTATATCAGCGGCGTAAAAAGTTTAGGAGTTGTCTCTGTTGTTGCTATGTTTACGGGCATGATATTGGCATTGCAGACAGGTATTGAAATGTCAAGATACGGTACGGAAGAATATGTCGGCATCGTTATACTCAATAGCCTAGTTCGTGAAATGGGACCATTTATGACGGCTATTATTATTGCTGCGTCTGTTGGTTCAGGAATCTCCGCAGAAATCGGCACCATGGCCGTGTCTGAAGAACTAGACGCGCTTTTGGTCATGGACATCAATCCAATCCGTTTTTTAGTTGTACCAAGAATATGGGCTTTGGCATTGATGGTTCCTGTGCTCACAGTATATAGCAATGTTTTGGGTGTTATCGGAGGAGCTGTGGTGGCAAAAACACAATTGCTTTTGGAGTATGATGTTTATTTTCGCAATGCACTGGATACTCTGGAAAACAAAGATATTTTCGTAGGTTTGCTTAAAGCCTATGTTTTCGGTATTACCATTGGTACGGTGAGTTGTGCGAATGGTTTGCGAGCTAAAGGAGGAGCCCTGGGCGTGGGTAGAGCGACCCGGGCCACTGTGGTTCAGTGTCTATTATTAATTATTATTTTCGGCTATTTTATCACTGGTATTTTTTATCGTTAAAACATTTTAAGGTATTTTTAGGTCTTATTTCTTGAATGAAGTTTATTGGAAACTATTATGATTGAACTAAATGATATACACAAGAAATTGGGTGGAATGAATATTCTTGCCGGGGTCAATCTAATTGTGGAAAAAGGTGAAACCTGTGTTATCATAGGCGGATCCGGTACAGGTAAAAGTGTGACCCTAAAGCATATCATTGGTTTGATGCAACCAGATTCGGGACAAATAGTAGTAATGGACAAAAAAATCAATGGAGCCAAAAATAAAGATTTGCGCAAGATGCGTCAAAACATGGGAGTTATGTTTCAATCCGGAGCGTTGTTGAATTGGATGACTGTAGGACAAAATGTGGCTTTGCCTTTGCTGGAAAAAAGCAAAAAAAGTATCCGGCAAATAGAAAAATTGGTAGACGAGAAATTGGAATTGGTGGATATGAGGGACGCAAAAAATAAATTGCCGTCGGAAATATCCGGTGGAATGAAAAAAAGAGCCAGTCTGGCGCGTGCTCTGATAGCCAATCCGGATATCATTCTTTGCGATGAGCCAACTTCAGGATTGGATCCGGTCATGTCCAATGTGATCAACTATTTGATTTTGCGTATGCAAGAAGAGTTGTCCGTCACAACTGTTGTGGTGACCCATGATATGCTAAGTGCTTATACCATTGCCAATCGTATTGCTATGTTATATAAAGGCAAAATCATCACGCATGATACACCGGAAGCGATACAAAATTCACAAAACCCTGTGGTAAAACAATTCATCCATGGAGACGTGAAAGGGCCTATACTGGAATAGAGCGGCAACAATGACCAATATAAAAAGTATTTCAAGGCAATAAAAACAGAATTAAAACAAAATTATCGTTAAAAGTATACAAAGAATTTTATAGAATTTTATAGAACATTATGAAAAAAGCATTCTCAGTTTTATCCGTATTGATTGTTATTGGAGGAGCAGTGTACCTAGTGTATTATTTCTCTTATATGCGCTTGGAGATAGAGAAAAAAAAATACGCGTACAATTTTTCTTTGTTGTTTACGGATGTATGGTCTTTGTACAAAGATACCAAAGTACGGGTGAAAGGGCATACGATCGGCGTGGTAAAAGATATTGAACTTTGGCGGGGTTATGTCAAGGTCACTGTTGACGCTAAAGAAGCCTATCCAATATACAAAAACTATCACGTGCAGATAGATCATCTGAATTTGGTGGGCGGGTATTATATTGATTTGGATATTGGTGATCCTTCGCAGGAAAAATTGTATGACTCATTTGCAAACCAAGTGTTGATGGGCAAGTATATTCCCGACCCAATCACAATGGCCAGCAAGATTTTTGCAGAAAACCGAAAAATTGTGCTTGAAATAACACAAAATATTAAATCCGTGACAGAAAAAATTGACCGGCAAGATGGTACTCTGGGGAAAATCGCTTTGAACGACAAATCCTATGGTCAATTGATGCAATTGTTGAATGAAGCGAAAATTCTTGTCACAGATATGCAATTGATGACGGAAATGGACAATTTGAGTTCCCGACGGTCTGCCTGGACTCGCTCTGTTAGCTCTGTCGCAGCGAGGTCCTGGTAAGGCAATCGCTAAAAATTTGCTTGCCAAATGTTTTTTTTGTAAATATTTGACAAAATGGTTTTTTATAAGGTTTTTAGTTTATATGTAGAAAATTGGAAATAAATGTTTGAATAATTGTTTGAATATTTTTTTTGAAAGAAATTTTGAGGTAGTATGTCGTATTTAGTCAATAAATCTAAAATACTCTGGTTTCAGGCAATCGTAGGGCTGATTGTTCTGGTCGCATTTGGTATTGTGGCTTATTATACTATTTTGCAGCAGGTAGATACGTTTTCGGATTACAATTACAAAGTTCGGATATTATTTACCAATGTGGAAGGGCTGCGCAAGGGTTCCAAAGTCCGTATTCTAGGGGTAGATGTTGGCCGGGTCAAAGAAATCAAAGTTATTGAAAATAATGTTTTGGTTTATGCTTCCCTGGCCAGTTCAGTGCCTTTGTATGATGATTACCAGATAGAAATCCGCAATGAAAGCGCGATAGGAGGCAAATTTATCAGTATCTATCCAGGCAACAATAAAAAGAAATTGGTTTCTTCTTCGATTGATGGACAATTGTTGAAAGGATTGAGCTATCGGGATCCATTTACCAGTATTAGCCAACTTATTGATGAGAATCGGGCAAACGTACACCAGACTTTGCAAAATGTCCGCAATATAACGGACAAAGTCAATTCGGGTAAAGGTACTTTGGGCAAATTGATTAATGATGATGCCGCTCATGATGAGGTCAACAATTTGGTTGGCCGGAGTGAAAAGCTTTTGGGAGAAGTGCGGGAGGGCATAGAAGATGCGAGGGAACAGGCTCCGGTTACTTCATTTTTACGAACTATATTAACAGTTTTTTGAAATAAGTACAATACAATTATGTCGCATTTAGTTATAGCCAGAAAATATCGACCAAAAAGTTTTCAAAATGTTGTCTTCCAGGACCATGTTGTACAAACTTTGCAAAGCTCCATACGTCAGGACCGCGTGGCCCATGCATACATTTTCAATGGTCCGCGCGGAGTAGGCAAGACATCCCTGGCTCGGATTTTTGCCAGGGCCATGAATTGTGAACAAGGCCCGATACCGGAACCATGTGGCGTTTGTTCCAATTGTATCGAAATCACTGCTGGCAATAGTATGGATGTCATGGAAATTGATGGTGCCAGCAACAATTCAGTGGAAAATATCCGCAATTTGCGGGAAAGTGCCCGTTTCACACCGTTAAAAGGTAAATATAAAATATATATTATTGATGAAGTGCACATGCTGACCCAAGCTGCATTCAATGCTTTGCTCAAAATATTGGAAGAACCGCCGGCGCATATTATTTTTATTTTTGCCACTACCGAAGTGCACAAAATTCCGAGTACAATATTGTCGCGTTGTCAGAGATTTACTTTCAAACGTATACCGTATACTGCGATCATGGAAAATTTGAAACAAGTGTTGGACGCGGAAAAAATTGAAGCGCAGGATATGGCTTTGTATTGGATAGCGAAACAAAGCGGCGGATCTATGCGTGACGCGCAGTCTTTACTGGAGCAGGTGATTGCTTATAGTGTGGAAAAAGATAAAAAACGCATCCAGGAAAAAGATGTGAAAGATTTATTGGGTATTGCCAGTTTTGAGCTTTACAAAGAATTGCTCACTGTGATGAAAAATGAACATCCAGGCACTCTAGTTGAAGTCTTGCGTCAGGGCTTTGATAGCGGCGTAGATGGCAGTCGTTTTGTGGAAGGTATTTTAGAATTTTTGAGGGCATTGCTCCTGGTCAATCAAAAAGTAACCGAGCCAAGGATTTTGGATTTGCCGGCAGAAGAGGTAAAAAATTTGACAGAGTTGGCCCAGCAATACCCGGATTATACGATTCATTATATTTTTGATCAGTTTAGACAATTGCAGCAAGAGTTGAAATTTGTCACGGACGAATATATTTTGTTGGAGATGATTTTGCTGCGCATTTACAATGAAATACGCAGACCGGATCTGGCTCAATTGTTAACACGTGCAGCGGATATATTGACTGGAAACCAGACGGAAGGGGCTCTTGAATCACATTCGTTTCAGGATTCATCGGATTTACACGATCCGCTAAATTCCAGTGTATCGAAAAAAGAGCCAATAAAAGATCCAATAAAAGATATAAAAAATGAAACAATAAAAGAGCCAGCAAAAGCCCCAACCAAAGAATCAATGAGTGAAACGGTTCGCAACGCGCCTGCGAATATACCGCATATTTCCAGTCAGGATACCGATGCCATACCGCGACCAATGGATGAAAATACAAGCTCTATTCTTAACCACTTAAAAGAAAAATTTGAAGGCAGAGAAATTACCAAAGAAGAAAGAAAACAATCCAAAGATATTTTGCGCGCGCACAGAAGCCAGTATATCAAGGGCCTTGATGAAGATGAAGAAGATGATAACTAAGACCATTAATTGGTAGTGATGGAACAATTGATTCTTCATAAAAAAGAAAAGAATAAAGAAAAGAAAAAAAGATAAAGAAAGGAATAGCTAATGTTAAAAGGATTGGGGAACCTAAAAGAAATAATGTCCCAGGCAAAGGATGTGCAAAAAAATATCAACGAAATGCAGGAAAAAGCCGCTTCTTTGCGTATTACCTCTACAGTGGGCGCGGGAATGATTTCTGTAGTTGCTACGGGAGATCAAAAAATACTTGATATCAAAATAAACCGCGAATTGTTTGATCCGCGAGATGTGGATATGCTCGAAGAGCTGATTATTTCTGGTGTGAATGACGCATTGGAAAAAGCCAAAGCTGCTGTGGCAGAACAGATCAAGGATATGTCCAAAGGCTTCAATTTTGAAGAGTTGCAAAAACAGTTCAAAGAAAGTTTGGATCCTAAAAATACAGATTCTGAAAACCCGGATTCCAAAAGCAAATAGCATAAATACCTCTCCAAAGGTGAGCAAATGATAAACAAAGATGGACTGTATTCGGGATTGGATGAGGTGATATTTCATTTACAAAAAATGCCCGGTATAGGTCAAAAAAGCGCGGCCCGCATTGCTTTTCATTTATTGGATATGGGGGTCAGTGATGTGAATGCTCTGGCGCAAAGCATATCTGATCTTAGAAACAAAATGTTTCCTTGCGGCAGATGCGGTTTTCCGATCAGCACTGAAAAAGACGCACAATGTCATTTTTGTGATGATAAGCAAAGAAACCAAATACAAATATGTATCGTGGAAAAACCCCAGGACATTTTAAGCATTGAAAAAACTGGTATATATCAGGGCTTGTATCATTCCATTGGCGGTCTGGTCTCGCCGTTGGACGGCGTTGATCTGGAGGACTTGCGCATTGAATCACTATTGCAGCGTGTCAGAGCAGAAAATATTTCAGAAATTTTATTTGCGCTAAGCCCGACAATGGAAGGAGAGGCAACAGCATTGTATATTGCCCAGCAACTGAAAACCCAGAAGCAAGTGAAAACGCAACGCTTATCTTTAGGGTTGCCCATGGGCACAAGCATTGAATACGCGGATTCGATTACATTGTCCAGAGCTATATTGAGTCGTATAGAATTTTGAAAATAAAATTTTTAAATAGAATGCAATATTGGATGATGGGTTTTGGGCAAATTCTTTTCATGCTGATACTTTTTTTGCAGCCGCAAAATATGGATGCTGCGCAAAAAACAAAAACATTGGAAAAGAATGCCAAAGATTCGGATCAATTTGACCTGGATAAATTAATGCAGGTAAAGCTCAAATCGTTTTACGTAAAAAACAAAAAACAATACAATGTGTGGCGTTACTGGCTATGTTCTGAATCATCAAAAAATGCGCAAAAATTTTTGAAGCACGCCAATTCAATCACCTGGAATGAGTTCAATGTGATGCGTTATGGTCAAGGTTCGGACTATTTCAATGAAAACTGGGCAAAATGCCGTTATGGATTGACATATTTTTTAAAAAAATCGGATCAAAAGGGAATTCAAAAATCTTTGGTTTCATTGTTCTTGAACAATGATCCTTCTTTGACCTACAAATTGACCACCAGGCTTATTCAACAAAATAAAAAACAGCAAAAAAATTTGGAATTTTTGTCATTGCTTCGGCTGGCCCAATTGCAAAGTAGGCGGCATTATTTTGCGCAAAAGATTCTTGCGCAACCAGAAATTCTCCAGACAATAAAACATGAAAAATTTTTTTATTACAATGGTACAGATTATCCTACGTCCATTCAAATATTGCGCTTTAAGGCATTGGGGCCGTTATTGAACGCGTTGGCCAATAAAGATGAAAAAGTTCGAGGTTATGCGATCAAAGGTTTGTATTTTATAAAAACACAATACAATAAACGGCGGGGTTTGCGCGAGCTAA
>CAZCVM010000059.1:0-9340 GCA_964501965.1 uncultured Leptospiraceae bacterium
TTTAACATATCAGAAAGACTTTTTAGAGGACGGTTTCCTTTTCCTTTCACAGCACGCTTGCGCCGGCTATTATCAAATAGCGCATCTACTGCCTCTTGCAGCATTCTTTTTTCATTACGTACAATAATTTCTGGAGCTTTCAAAAGTTGAAGTCTTTTTAACCGATTATTGCGATTGATGACTCGTCGATACAAATCATTCAAATCTGATGTCGCAAACCGACCACCATCCAATTGAACCATGGGGCGCAAATCCGGCGGAATAACCGGAATGGCCTCCAGTATCATCCATTCAGGTTTATTGTTGCTGTCACGAAACGCTTCCAATACTTCCAATCGTTTGACCAATTTTTTATCAGATTTATTGCGATTGTCCAGCAGTCTTTCACGAAGCTGATTGGCCTCAAAATCCAGGTCAATAAGTTGCAGCATTTGTTTGATCGCTGCCGCGCCTATTCCGGCATTGAAAGTATCACCATATACTTCCTCAAATTCCAGGTATTCTTCTTCCGTCAAAAGATCGCCTCTGGAAAAATCTGATTCTCCGGGTTCAATAACTACATATCTTTCAAAATAAATAACGCTTTTCAACGCATTCATTGTCATATCCAACAACAAACCCATGCGCGACGGAACTGACCTATAATACCATATATGACTTACCGGAGCTGCCAATTCTATATGACCCATACGCTCACGCCGGACTTTGTAATGCGTTACCTCTACCCCGCATCGATCGCAAACTACACCTTTGTAACGGATCGACTTAAACTTACCGCAATAGCATTCATATTCTTTGGTAGTACCAAATATCCGCTCACAAAATAGCCCTTCTCTTTCAGGACGCAATGTACGGTAGTTTATGGTTTCAGGTTTCTTTACTTCTCCATAAGACCAATCCCTGATTTTGTCAGGAGAGGCCAATTTAATAGCGATAGAATCAAAATCATTAAAATCTCTCATAAAAAGGCCTCCCGATTACTGCTCATTCGTTATAGTATCAAATTTGATTTTTCTTTTTTTCCGACTGGAACTGTCATCCCATTCATGGATATCAATCGCATTTTTTTCCTTATCATATATTGATATATCCAATGCTAACCCTCGCAATTCTTGCACAAGCACATTAAAAGATTCAGGAACACCTGGCTTGGTATTGTTGCGTCCCTTGACAATGGATTCATAGATCCTTGCCCTGCCTATCATATCATCTGATTTGACGGTGAGAATTTCTTGCAAAGTATGCGCGGCACCATAGGCTTCTAAAGCCCACACTTCCATCTCACCCAAACGCTGACCTCCAAATTGGGCTTTTCCTCCCAGAGGCTGCTGAGTAACCAATGAATATGGCCCTGTGGAACGAGCATGTATCTTGTCATCCACTAAGTGCGCTAGTTTCAAAATATACATCATGCCGACCATAACTTTGCCTTCAAATCTTTCACCAGACCGGCCATCATACAAATCCACTTTAGAATCTTCCGGCAGTCCAGCCAAACGCTGCATTTCGCGGATTTCTTCTTCTGTGGCTCCATCCAAAACAGGTGTGGCCACAGAAACACCCAGCTTATGAGCAGCCCAGCCAAGCTCTGTTTCAAACAACTGGCCTAAATTCATCCGTGAAGGTACAGCCAATGGATTTAGCACAATGTCCACTGGTGTGCCATCTTCCAAAAATGGCATATCTGATTCTGCTAAAATTCGTGAAACAACACCTTTGTTTCCATGCCGTCCGGCCATTTTGTCTCCAACAGACAATTTACGTTTTTTGGCAACGAACACTTTTACCAACTGCTCTACACCAGCAGGCAACTCATCTCCCGCTTCCCTGCTAAATTCTTTTACATCAATGACAATACCTTCATTGCCATTGGGCAATCTCAAAGAAGTATCTCTAACTTCCCTGGCTTTTTCGCCAAAAATAGAATGCAGCAATTTGTACTCAGGCGTCAATTCTGTTTCACCTTTAGGAGTTACTTTGCCCACCAAAATATCATCTGCCTTCACATGCGCGCCTACGCGTATCACCCCGTTTTCATCCAAGTCGCGAAAAGCCTTATCACTCAAATTGGGAATATCTCTGGTAATAACTTCTCTACCGAGTTTGGTTTCACGCGCTTCCACTTCAAATTCTTCTATGTGAATCGAAGTAAAAACATCATCTTTGACCACACGTTCAGAAATCAATATCGCATCTTCAAAATTGTATCCTTCCCACGGCATAAACGCGGCCAATATATTTTGCCCTAAAGCTAAACGCCCATTCTTTGTTGCCGGACCATCCGCGATGATTTGGCCTTCTTTGATTTTTTGCCCTAGCTTTACAATGGGTTTTTGGTTGTAACAAGTTCCTTGATTGGAACGTTTGAACTTTTGTAAAAGGTATTCTCTTTCTTGTTTTGATTCAGAAATAACAATTCTCATAGAATCAACATATTTGACTGTACCGCCTTTTTCGGCAATAACACAAACACCTGAATCATAGGCAGCTTTAAACTCAATTCCAGTTCCAACTAACGGAGGCTGCTCCTCTAGTAAAGGAACTGCCTGACGCTGCATATTGGAACCCATCAAAGCTCTGTTTGCGTCATCATGTTCTAAAAACGGAATCAAAGCTGTAGAAATGGAAACTATTTGCTTTGGAGCGACATCCATAAATTGAACTTCACTAGGTCGCAAGTATGGATAGTTGCCGCGATTTCTACAAGCTATCAGATCATTGATAAAACGATTTTTATTGTCCAAGGGGGCATTTGCCTGCGCAACATTGTATTTGTCTTCTTCATTGGCAGTTAAATATTTAATCTCATCCGTTACAGCTCCGTTTTTCACAACCCGAAACGGACTTTCTAAAAAACCAAATTCATTGATCCGCGCGTAAGAAGCCATCGAGGCAATAAGTCCAATATTTGGTCCTTCCGGAGTTTCAATAGGACACATTCGCCCATAATGTGTATAATGAACGTCACGAACTTCAAAACCAGCGCGTTCACGTGACAAACCGCCCGGGCCCAAAGCATTCAATCGTCTTTTGTGTGTCAGTTCTGACAATGGGTTGGTTTGATCCATAAATTGGGACAATTGAGAAGAACCAAAAAATTCATTTACAACCGCAGTAATGGGTTTGATCGAAATCAATGCTTGCGGAGTGATCACATCAATATCCTGTATTGTCATTCGCTCTTTAATGACACGCTCCATTCTCGCAAAACCAATGCGCATCTGATTCATAAGCAATTCGCCCACAGAACGGATACGCCTGTTGCCTAGATGATCTATGTCATCCACATAATAACCGCTATACTCATTAATCAAATTTACTAGATACTGTAGAGTGGCAGCAATATCTTCCTTGCGCAAAGTACGTTCCAGCACAGCGTCATCAAAATCAAATTTTTTATTGACTTTGTATCGGCCAACCACTCCCAAATCATAGGATTTTGTAGAAAAAAACAATCGCTCCAATTCAGCTTGGGCATTCTCCAAAGTATTGGGCTCCCCAGGTTTTAGCACAGCATGCATTTTTTTTAATGCTATCTCACTGTTTTCACTATTTTCTTTTTCTAAAGCCAAAACCACTGTTTTATCATCTTTACCAGCGGGCATTTTCATCAATTCGAGATTAACTATACCAGCTTCTATCATTGTTTCGATGCGGTCAATATTGATCAAACCACCGGCTTCCAAAATAATTTCTCCATCATCAGAAACTACATCAGCAATTGTTCTTTTACCCAGTAAATTTTCATTGCCTGTTTTTTTAAGTTTGTATTTTTCTATGTCATAAAAAAGACGCAACACTTCCTCATTGGAATTGTAGCCAAGAGATTTTACTAATAATGTAAAAGGAAATTTCTTTTTCCGGTCTACCCTGGTATTCAAAACCCCTTTGGCGTCCATTTCAAATTCCAACCAACTACCCCGATAAGGTATGACTCTAGCCTGGTAAGTTCTTGACTCTTTATCAAAAAAGAAAAATATTCCCGGACTTCTATGAAGCTGACTGACCACCACGCGCTCTGCGCCATTAATAACAAAAGTTCCGGTTCGAGTCATCAACGGAACATCACCCATAAATACAGTTTGTTCGCGAACCTCGCCTTTTTCCACTCCGACCAATCGGATCGTGGCTTTCAATGGTATCGAATACGAAACGCCTCGATCCCTGGCCTCCACCTCTGAATACTTTTCTTCACCCAATTCATAAGAAACAAACTCTAACACAATATCTTCATTAGGGCTCTGAATGGGAAAAGTTTCTTCAAAAACTGCTTGCAAGCCATGGGATTTTCTTTTATTTGGCTCTGTATCTCTTTGCAAAAACCAATCATAAGAAATTTTTTGTGTTTCAATTAAATTTGGCAGGTCTAGCTTGGTTTCGATTTTGCCAAAATCGATATAGTCTTGTTTTTTTACCAATTCTTTAAGATTTTGCAACATGCAAGTAACCCCTTGTAAACCCTAATTGCCGATTAGGATAAAATAATTATTGTGTTGACATAAATTCATTCATAAAAAAAATGTTATGCAAGGATAAAAAAGATAAACACTGTATCTGACGAGATGCCCCTCTTTCCATAAACAGCAAAAATCCATACAATGCTTATGCATGAAATTTTATTTTTGCAAAATATTGTCCAAATATTGCATACTGTTGTATGAAAATAAAACCAAAACAAATTCGTTGATGCTTAAAAATTCAAAGCATGAAAAAGGAAATCTTCTCTCACAGATGGCCGACATTTTTTAATGCCCGCATTTTTTGCCTGCTGCCCTCAAAATATTTTTTTATAGTCTATATATTCTTTTGTTGCATTTTTCTTTTTGAAAGATGCAACAAAAGTCTATTTTGAAGGCTAAGGCTTTTTGCCCGCACTACTTAATTTCTACAGTACCGCCTGCTTCCTCGAGTTGAGCTTTGATTTTTTCAGCATCTTCTTTGGAAACTTTTTCTTTGATTGGTTTGCCTTGAGATTCCACAACCTCTTTGGCTTCTTTCAAGCCTAAACCAGTTATTTCTCTCACAGCTTTAATAACAGTAATCTTGTTGTCGCCAAACCCTGACAATATTACATCAAATTCGGTTTGCTCCGCTGCTTCCGCTGCTGCTTCTCCGCCTGCCGCAGCTCCTGCTGCTGCTACCGCGACCGGTGCTGCTGCACTGACACCAAATTTTTCTTCCATATCCTTAACAAGGTCTGCTGCTTCGATTAATGTCAAATTGCCTATAGCATCGATTAGTTCTTCTTTTGTTAATGTTGCCATTCTATTTATTCTCCTTAATGGTTTAATATAAATCGTTTACTTATTAACTTAATTTTAATTAAATTTATTTTTTTTATGTTCACACATACCTATGACTTGTCGTTTTTTTGCGCTACTTCTTTGATAGCCCTGGCCAACTTGGACATTACTCCATGCATTACGCCCGCAATACCTGAAGCTGGACTATTGATAGAACCCATAATTTTGGCCAACAATTCTTCTTTGGACGGCAAATCAGCGATAGCTTCCACATCATTTTTCTCGTATACCGTACCGTCAGAAACTCCCATTTTGATTTCCAACGGAGATGCTTTACCTTTGCTTTTGATATATTTTTTCAATATCTTTGCTGGTCCAGATAAGTCTGTTTCTGAAAATGCTACCATATTCGGCCCAACCAAAAATTCATCAAAAGGACCTTCAATCCCCTTTTCTTTTAAAGCTAAGCGAAACAGATTGTTTTTTACCACCTTGAGTACTATACCCTGTTGCCGCAAATCATCGCGCAAGGAATTCAGTTCGTTAACCGTTATTCCCCGATACGAAAGCACCAAAAAATTGGCTTTTGCGTCTATTGTTTGACTCAACAAGTCTACTGCTTGAATATTTGCTTGATTCGGCATTAGTTGTCAATCCCCTTGTGATCAATTTTTATCCCAGGGCCCATAGTAGAAGACATGTGCAAACTTTTCACATAATTGCCTTTTGCTTCCGCCGGCTTATCTTTCATTATTGTATGAAAAAAAGCTTTGACATTATCCTCTATAGTCTTCACATCAAAGGAAGATTTTCCAATGGTGGCGTGAATGACCCCTGATTTATCTGCACGATACTCCACACGGCCTGCTTTGATTTCTTTGATTGCCTGTGCAAGATCATTGGTAACAGTGCCAGCTTTTGGTTTTGGCATCAAGCCTTTGCGTCCCAAAATCGGCCCCAATTTCCCTACATCTTTCATCATGTCAGGAGTTGCAATCATTACATCAAAATCAACCCAACCCTGCTGGATTTTTTCGATATAATCTTTGTCTCCCACAAAATCCGCACCCGCGTCCTTTGCTTCTTGTTGTTTTGAGGCATTCGCGACAACCAAAACACGCACTATCTTTCCTGTTGAATGGGGCAAAGTCAAAGTACCACGAATATTTTGCAGACTTTTGAACTGCACCTTAATCGAGGCATCCACAGTTTCATCAAATTTAGTGAAACTGCAATCCTTTAACAATAAAACCCCATCTTTCAAGGGATAAGCGTGGTTGCGGTCTACCTTCGCCAATGCTTCTTTATATTTTTTTCCGCGTGCCATAAAATGTACGCTCCCGCATTTATTAAAATTTAAGACTATGTTTCAAAGACTATACTTCGACTTTTACTCCCATAGAATGAGCTGTTCCAGCAATGATGTTCATAGCTGCATTCACATCCGTGGCATTTAAGTCGGGCATTTTGGTTTCTGCTATCTCCTGCAATTTTGCTTTGGACAACGTACCCACAAAATCTCGGCTTGGATTCGAGGACCCTTTGGTCAAAGTCATTGCTTTTTTTATTAAGACAGAAGCTGGCGGAGTTTTAATAATAAACTCAAAGGTCCTATCTTCGAAAACATCGATAACAACCGGGCAAATTGTATCTCCCAATTCTTTGGTCCTATCATTGAAGGATTTGCAAAAATCCATAATATTGAGACCATGCTGACCCAATGCGGGTCCAACTGGGGGAGAGGGATTGGCTTTGCCAGCCGGAACTTGTAATTTAATTTGAGTTTTTAATTTTTTTGCCATTTTCTTCTCATTATTCTCATTAATTTTATTAATAATATAATAGTAAATAGATATAGTATAATAAATATAATTATTGCATCATAATACAACAGACCCATCGTAAATAGAAACCATAAATTGTTTTGGTTATTTGGATGTAAACTAAATTTTTCCTACTTGACTAAAATTCAGCTCTACCGGCGTGGAACGGCCAAAAATCTCTACTCGAATACGCAATCGCCCTTTTTCTGATAAAACTTCCTCAACAACGCCATTGAAATTGCTAAACGGGCCATCAATAACTCGTATTTGCTCGCCAATATCAAATAAATTGTTGGCCAACATTTTTTCATTGGCTCCTGCTTCACCCAATTGCTGAAAAAGCTCTTCCACTTCTTTTTGACTCAAAGGTTTAGGAACATCCAACACGCCCATGAATTGGGCTACACCGGGAACACTCAATACTTCAAAAAACGACTCTTCATCGCCTTCCATTTCCACCATGACATAGCCGGGCAAAAATTTCTTCTTTGTGGTTTTTTTCTTGCCGCCTTTCATTTCTGTCACATCAATTGTGGGAACTTTGATCTGAAATATTTTGTTTTCCAGATTTTTTAATTTTATTTTTTTTTCCAGATTGAGCTTAACTTTGTTTTCATGTCCGGAAAGTGTGTTGATCACATACCATGCTCTAGCCATTACTTAAAACCACATTCACCAATTTTAATAAAATGGAATCCACAACCCAAAAAAACAATGAAAATATGAGTATCGACAAAATTACCACATACGTAGACTTTGTAACGTCATCCCGAGACGGCCAATTCACTTTTTTCAATTCGGATTTAGCTTCCCGTAAAAACTGCATTAATCTTTTCAAAAGAAATCCCCTTGATCTTTAATGGATTATTAATCTTTCTCTGGGAATGCAGGTCCGGGGGGACTCGAACCCCCAATCCTCGGTTTTGGAGACCGATGCCTTACCAATTAGGCCACAGACCTATTTCAGCCCAGAAGCGGACTTGAACCGCCGACCTACTCCTTACCATGGAGTTGCTCTACCATCTGAGCTATCCGGGCATTCCGCTTTCTCAAAGGAAGCAAGAACATAAAACATTGCTATGCTGTCAAGGAAAAAACAAAATCTGTTTTTTTAAATAAAAAACACCATCATAAGCCTGGGGTTTATTCACATAGTCTGGGGTTACAAACCCCAGACTATGTGAAGGCTTTTATTTAGTCAGCCTTTGTGTAAGCGTCAATGCCCAAATTGCCATCAAATATGTAGTACGTGGAAACCATTGTCATCATTGAACTGGTACAATCATTCAACTTGACCTTCATTCTGACATTATTGTCAGCGGGCTTGTCTTTTTCAAATGAACATAAACCAAATTCATTTGTTACTTTGGTCGATTTCCAGGACTCATCCATCATATCATTATATTGCGGATCATCATTCCATTTATCATCATAGTATAATTGAGTTTCTACAATTCTGTAATTGCAATTGGCTGGCTCGCCATCACAATCAGAACCGATATTGATTTCCATGTATTCCTTTTTATTGGTTTCAAAACTACTATCTTTCATTTTTGGCCCATACAGGAAATCTTTATCGATATCACCCCATTTTCCAGTCAGGTCAGACGTACTGTTTCCATTTGTAGTCCCAAGAACTTTGAGACTCATGTTATTGCCGGAACAAGCAGCAGAAGTATATACTTTTTTGGACCAATATTCTTTATCAGGTACATCTTGATCGTCATGATCAGTTTTTGCAGCATCCATATCTTCATCACTAAAGCCCCATTGTTTGGATACCATAGACACCTGGGATGATGAAACAGACCAGATTCCAGTTGTATATTTGTAATCCATCTCATCTTTATCAGTTTCTGCATCTGAATCAGGTTCAGAAACCGTTTTGATAAATGTTCCGTCGGACTTAAAGTTGATTGTGGTTGTCTCCTCATCTGAATCTTCTGATGATACCCTGGACCATTCACCGGTCAAGCAACTTGTGTTTTGCGTTGTCAGGTCAGTGCCTGATGTTTTTGTGTCTTCATCGTCTGTGGCACAGCCAATGAAAAAAGTGGTAAGGCCCATAGCCAAGAAAAAAGGCAGGATTTTTTTTATTGTCATTCTATAAACTCCTTGAAATAAATATTTGTTCAGCAGTAGCCAATAAACCGTTAAAAAAGATTGCTCCATAATGCTTAAAATGCTTTTATCGACAATGGTTAAGATGAAGAAAATGGATGGCCCTCCTGAAAAAAGTATGAATATATTAATTGACAAAATTAATATAGTATT
>CAZCVM010000060.1:0-513 GCA_964501965.1 uncultured Leptospiraceae bacterium
CAATCCAAATACCAGGATGGACCGTTCCGGCCAAATGGCATCATATTTACATGTCCCCAATCTTCAATAATTGGGATGAGTTTTTTGTAATAATTGTATAATGTCTTAGCTTCTTTTCGCAATCAATACGCTTTGCTAAGTTCCAGTACTTTGTAATGGCGTTTGGAATCCCCGGACTTAAACTCTATTTCTTCATCTGCTTTTTTGCCCAAAAAAGCCCGGCCCAAAGGAGCCATATACGATATAATATTTTGGGTATGGTCTGCGTCCCATGGTCCTAAAATAGTGATTTCTTCTTCTTGTGAATTTTCTTTGTTTAGTACCCGTATTTTGACTCCAAAGCTGACTTTGCTTGTATCAATATCGCTGGATTGCATGATTTTGGCTTTTTTAAGGTCTTCTTGCAATTTAGCTATTGTTGCCTTGAGAGTTCCTTGTTTTTCCAATGCTGCTTTGTACTCAGCGTTTTCACGCAAATCGCCGTATTCTGCAGCACGTCCGATTTCGTTGGAA
>CAZCVM010000060.1:523-9323 GCA_964501965.1 uncultured Leptospiraceae bacterium
TGGAAATGGCTGGCAACTGATTGGTGACAATATCATTGTAAAGGTTCTGTTTGGAATCAAATCCAGTTTGCGACACATAAATGTAGTCTTTTTCTTCGGTGATGATTTCGATTTCTTTTTCAGTACTGGGTCTGGAAATATGGTCTGCCAAATCCGGTCGGGTTTGGATGGCCAGTTCCTGTAGACTATTGCGAGTCGGTTCATCGAGAATGGATAGGCCCCGCGCTAAGTCCATGATTTTTGTTAGAAATGTCAATGGCTCTTGTTCTAGCGCGTCTTGCAATAAGGAAGAATTTTTGCCAGTGAGAATATCTATGGATGTATTTTTCATTTTAGTGCCTTTTTGCTCAATGCGGGGCAAATGCAGCATTAAACGCATCAAATACAAGAGCAAATCCTGAGAGTTGTAATTGAGCCAACTGCCGGACCAGGTGTTTTGGGTTAGATTTTTTGCTGTCCAGAGAAATATTTCGGGATTTTCTTTGAAACCGGCAAAAGCATTTTCGATAAATTTATTGATGGATGCGTATTGTTCTTCTTTGAGCAGCTCTGAAATGATATATTTATGGATTTTGATAGGCGTTTCAAACAGTACTTCAATAAAAATATCCTGCCAGTCATCTCTTTCCACTTTTATGAGTTGCAGCAATTCCCGTTTGATATCCTGGTTGTTGACCCCGCGCACTGTGGTAGCCAATTCTGGAGTTTCATTGACAATGCGGCGTATTTTTTTCAATTGAGATTCAGCGTCTTCTTCTCTATCAGGATCATGCTTATAAAGCAAATGTAAGATAAACAGGGAAGTCAAAAGTCTGCTTGCCATGGACGCTTCTCGATTGACTTCGATAAAATAATCAATGATATACTGATAGGTCGCGTCTTGCAAATCTTCTTTTGTCGCGTTTTGGATAAAATCCATTGCAATATTGACAAGTTTATCAAAGCTTTTTGTTTTGTTAAATTGATTGAGAATATCCTCGGAAAAAGTAATGGGTTTTTCACGAATAAAAAATTCATCTCGTTTTTTTTCTGAAATACCGAATTTGGAATCCTTTTTCAATAGACTTCTAGTTTTTGTCCACCATTTGGTCCAATCTTTGACTGGAATGAAGTCGGGTGTGATTTCGTCTTTAATTTCTCCCAGTGTAATCCTTTTGTTGTAGGCATGAAATAGAATTTCTATGAATTGGATGATATCTTGCTCAAAAAGTGCTTTGAGTTCATCCATGGCTTCTACTTTGCGCACCCAGAGATGATCCGCTGGCAATGGCTGCAAAGCAGGCAATGCCATTTCTATGGCCATACGGTGATTTTTTTTGTCTTTAAAGTCAATATACAAATTTTCATTGTCAATTGCGATGATTTTGCCGACTCCCCAACTGCGGTGATTGACATAATTGTCTTTGTCCAAAGCAGCATGGTCTTCAAATAGTTGTATGGCTCTACTGACTGGTTTTCCAGCTTCTTCGATTTGTGATATTTTCAGAATTTCTGCCAAACGTGAATGATTGGCATAACGATTTTTGTATATATTTACCAATTCTTTGCGTATCAGGATATTTTTGGGGGAATATTTGAGTATTTTTTTCATTAAATTGATCTGAACATCTTCATCATCCTGCTTTTTATAATGTTCCAATACCAATGTTAACAGCCGGCCCAGTTTCTCATTGAGTCGGTTTTCAGATAGAAGTTTTTCGGTTTTTTCTACATAGGCAATGTCGTCCGGCGCAATCTCCATGATGCTTTTCCATAAACCATCCAGCTTCATAAGCTCTTTTTTGCGCACATTGGCTTCAAATGCCTGGCGCAGAAAAAACAACCCCTTGGAATAATTGCCTTCTTCAATGAGTTTGTCCGCGACTTTTTGCGATACTTCCGCTTCATCTTTATCAACCCGGGCCAGATTTTCCCAGGTGCTCATGGCTTCTTTGTGCCTTCCCAGCTTTTCCAATGAATTGGCTAAAGAACGCAATGATTGTCTGTGCTCGGTGTATTCCAGTATAAGTCTTGAGATATATTCTACATTGGACCATTTGCCGATATTGCGGAAGATTTCTTTTATTCGCTTGAAATAATTGGGGCCTTCGAGTTTGCCCTGTATCAGGGCAATGATGCCATTGAAAAATTGGCCATAAATGGAGTCAGCATTGTTTTCTAAATGCTCGGCCACGAGTTCAGCTGCAGCGTTGAGTTCGCCTTTTCGGTTGATGGTAGAGATTAGGCTCCGCATCTCCTGAAATGCTCCAGGACCCAATTCTTTAATATCCATTTTTGTCCAAGTTTCTTCTTTGAAAAAAGCAAAGACTTTTTGCAATTCCGGTGACAATTGATTTGGGTCTATAGAAGATTTTTTTTCTGCTTGACTGTCTGTATCTTGCGTTTGGCTTGCATTGCTTTGGGGGTTTTCTGGGCTCATGGCTTCCTCTTTAAATTCCTGATCCTTTTAGACCAAAATTTAAACTAAAAGCTAAAATGTAAAGTTATATTTTTTACTTGCCTGTAAACCGGCAATTTAGTATACTTTATTGAGTAATATTTAAGGATAAATATAGTGAATAGAGTCGCAATATATCAATTTCCAACCGGAGATTTGGATCACAATTTGGCCCAGATAGATCATTTCATGGCCAAAGATTTGTCGCATTTGGATTTGGTGCTTTTGCCGGAAATGTTTGTAACTGGTTTTCTTTATGAAGATATGGAACGCAATTTGACGGCCACAGATAAAGTGCAGGAGCAGCTTTTGCAAAAAGCCGCGACAGACAAAGTAACTATTTGCGGATCAATAATGGAAAGATTGGACGGCAAATTGTTCAATTCTTTAGTATGCTGGTCAGATACCGGTACAGCGATTCATTTGTACCGCAAACGGCATTTGTTTTTTTATTTAGGTGAAAAAGAAAATTTTGAAGCCGGTACAAATCACCAGGTGTTTGATTTCCATGATTGGAATATTGCCGGAGTGATTTGTTTTGATTTGCGCTTTGCCGAGCTTTTTGCTTCTTATCAACGGCAAGGTGCTGATTTATTTTTATTGCCTGCTCAGTGGCCCGGTAAACGCATTGAACATTGGAAGGCTTTGATACGAGCCAGAGCTATTGAAACCCAGTCTGTGGTCATTGCGTGCAATGCTTTTTCAGAAGTTATGGGCGGCTATTCTATGATTGTGAATGAAAAAGGCGAAATTTTGGCTGAGGCGCAAAAACAAACTATTCTTTTGGAAGCCGAAATATCCCAAGAGGGAGTGAAAAAATGGCGTCAAGATTTTCCGATTTGTGATCACCGTCTGGCATTGTCGGATTATTTCCCGGATATGTGATTTTGACTTGTTTAGGAAAAGAGATGCCGTATATCGTCTTTGGTCAATGACTTAAAAATATTGGATTCTTCGGTGATAATGTCTTCGATCAATCCTTTTTTCTTTTGCTGCAATTCCAGGACTTTTTCTTCAATAGTGTCTTTGGTGATTAACCGATAGGCCAGAACTTTTTGTTTCTGGCCGATGCGGTGGCTGCGGTCAATGGCCTGGGATTCTACAGCGGGATTCCACCATGGATCAAACAAAACCACATAATCCGCTGCTGTTAAGTTGATGCCCACGCCTCCTGCTTTCAGGCTAAGCAAGAAAACTTGGATATCTTTTTTTTTCTGAAAATTGTCTATTTGCTTTTGTCTGTTGCGCGTTTGCCCGTCTATATAAGAATATTTGATTTTTTCTTTGTTCAAGTATTCTTGCAAAATTGATAAAACTTGAACAAATTGTGAAAATATCAGTACTTTGTGGCCGCCATCTATAATGTCTGCCAATAGGTCTTTGAATGCATCAAATTTTGCTGATGGTATATTTTTGAAGCGTTTGTCCGCCAATTCCGGAAAGATGGATATCTGACGCATCCGCAATAGCGCGTGTAGTATTTCCATTGCTTTGGTTCCTTTGGGAACATCTGTATCAATCATGTTCAGGAGTTTTGCCTGGAAATACGCTGCGTGCTGGTTGTATACCTCATGCTGTTTTGGTGTCATGTCGCAATAATATACGATTTCTTCTTTAGGAGGCAGGTCTTTGAGAACATCTTCTTTTTTGCGTCTAAGCAAAAAAGGATATAT
The DNA here is from genome assembly GCA_964501965.1 of uncultured Leptospiraceae bacterium. Classification (GTDB taxonomy): domain Bacteria; phylum Spirochaetota; class DYNZ01; order DYNZ01; family DYNZ01; genus CAZCVM01. The sequence goes on from CAZCVM010000060.1 coordinate 4,634, forward strand.
CATTTGGCGCAGCATAGCACTTGTTTCATGGTTTTGGTTTACTTCAATGGGATTGGTAAACCGGTTTTTGAATTCTTTTTGCGTGCCCAGGATTCCTGGATGCAGGACTTGCATCTGCGCCCAAATATCCATTGTATTGTTTTCCAGAGGGGTTCCGGTCAAGGACAATTTGTGTTTAGCGGATACCTCCCTGATCGCCCGATGAATCTGACTGGTGGGATTTTTTATGTTTTGGGATTCGTCCATAATCAGGTAGTCAAATTCTTTTTGTTGAAACAATTCCAGGTCATTGCGGAGTGTGTGGTAACTGACCAGAGTGACCTGGTTTTTGGTGATTTTCTTTATTTTGTCATAACGTTTGATGCCCTGGTGTTGGTACACGGAAATACCGGGCGCGAAAGTATGCCATTCATTTTTCCAGTTGGCCATTGTAGATACCGGTACCACAATAAGGACATTGCTGATTTTTTTTTGTTCAAACAGCTTGGTCAATAATGCGATGGTCTGCACTGTTTTGCCCAGGCCCATGTCGTCAGCGAGAATACCGTTCAATTGGTATTCATACAGAAAGTGAAGCCACTGGTATCCTTCTCGCTGATATGGTCTCATTGAACCTTGGAAAGATTTTGGTGGTGATAATTGTTTGATTTCGCGAAATTTCTTTAGTTTGCTTAGGAATTTTTTTGCGTGAGCGATGTCTTCCTGGTCAGGATTGTCAATATCTTCAGATATATCCGACAACAATCCGATGTTATGTTTGGAGACTTTCATCTGGCCTTTTTCGTTCATGCCCCAGTGGCGCAATTTTTGCAGTTTTTTGATATCTTGCTGTGAAAGAAAGATAAACTGATTGTTGTCGCGCAAAAAACCTTTTTCAATATCTTGCCAGTTAAATAAATATTTTTTTAGCCGGTTTTCATCCGCTTGCGCGTGAATATCAAGCCAATCAATACCGGATGATACTATGATATTAATTTTTGCCTGTCTAGCCACAGGAGTCTTGTCAATCCGTATCTGGATATTATTGTTCAAAAGATCATAAGCAAAAAGCATTAGGAATTCCTGTGTATCCAATGACCATTCTTGGCTGATTGCTCTATTGGAAGATTTTCTTTTATCATATTGAATAACAGCGGTACTTTTTGCTAATAAGGACTGAAAAAAATTGATCAAGTCTGTTTCTTTATTTTTGTCACGGTGAATAAGGTGGATCGCATTTCCCTTAATATTGGGTAGATGAAGTATATAATCTTTTTCATTTCGGGAGACTTCCATTTCTTTTTCAGAGGATTGGTCTGATATGTTTGTCTTGTATTTGAAGTAATAAGCGATACGCTCTGTGCTGTAATTTGTTTTATTTATATAAATCGGAAAGTATTTATGGAGCTCCAAAATCAGCGAGGGCTCCGGATAATAATGCCACACTCCCTGAAAATCAAAATCAATGACAATGGACTTGATTTTTTGTTGCTCGGCATTTTTTTTGAAGCTTTCGATATTGGCGTAATGGAAAAAATGATTAACAGAAAAAATGGTTTCCAGAAAATGAATATCTTGAATGGTTGCCTGAAAATCAATCAAAAAACCATTTTGCGTATCAATAAAAAACGCTTTGTTGCTCAGGTATACGATTTTTTTCGGATCATAGAGATAGATGTATGACAGATGTTTTTTTTCGGTTTTTTTTCGTACTGATGCTGGTACAAAAATGCGTAGGAAGCCGTCAAAAAATATCTGATCATTGAGTTGTTTTTTTGCCGCAAATTGTAATGTGATTTTTTTTGTAGAAAATTTGTGCAGTTTAATGAGAGCATTTCGATCGTCCTCAAAATAAAGGGGAATATTGTCCAGTTGATCAAGCAAATTCAATTGTTTGACCAATGGAGAGTTGACAAAATGATTTCTTGAATAAGCATCAAATTGTGTTGTGATGCTGTCCAATAATATTTTTTTTTGCCATTCAATGGGCTTGGAAATTTTTTCTTCTTTATATTTTTCAATGCGGCCCAAAGACCCATCTTTTTTTATGTATTGTGCTGCCGCTCGTATATACCAATCATTTTCAAAAATATCCCAGCTCAAGGCAAAGACCAGCGAAAATTTGCCAGCCGTTTTTTGAGGCAATAAATCTTTGTCTGTGTTTGAATCTGGTTGAATGTTGTCCCATGCAAAAGTTATTTCTTTTGTATATATGTTTTTTTGTTTGGAAAAATCGGTAAAATGATTATTCTCAAAAGTTTTTGTTTGCTGGGTTGTTTCATTTTCTGCGTTTTTTTGGTAAGAGTCTTTATACAAAAGGTTTTCATACAAAAAAAGGGCAAGAGCTCCGATATGTTTACAGTAACCAGGATAAGGACAGCTGCATTGCGCGTCTATGATCTCATTCTTTTCGTTGAAAGAAACCCGGGTTGTGTACGGTCTGCTCTCACTGCCGCGTATCAGGGCCTCAAATGTGTCCGGAGATTGGGACTGATGCTTTGGCTGCAATATAGCTCTGCGCTTGTAATAAAAGACCGCTCGGGCATAAATCTTTGGGCCAAGTAAACTCAATAACCTAGCTTGCTGTTCTTCTTTATCATTCATTCTTTGTCCTTTTTTATATAGAATTCTATAGATTTCTATTAATATATTTTAGTATACGAACTAATATATTGTTTGAGTTGTCTATACTAGTGATTTTAATTAAATTTCTTGACATTTTTATGATTAATATATGATCTGTTTTTTTGTAAAAGTTAATAAAGGAGCCATATTAGTGAAAAATAGCACGCAAGATACACAAATCATATTACCGCCAAAAACGTCAACAAAATCAAAAAAAGAGCAATATATTCAGGATTCAGGATTTTTTTTCTTTGATCCCCAACACAATCCACTCACCAGTTATGCCCGGGCAAATGAAAAAATAGATCACCAGGCCAAAGACCCATTCAATGAATTTGTGCAAATGACAGATAGCTATTTTCAATCTTTGTTGGGCAATTTTACCCGCAATGACCTAAAAACATTATTGATTGCCACTCTAGGACAGGAGAATTATGCCAAGTCCGTGCGTTTGTTGTTTCCGGATCGTTATCAAAGTTTAATGAACAAGAACCAAATGGATCAACAATTGTTGATTTCTGAACGTGATATGCTAAAAACCCATTTGCGTATTTTTTCAGAAGCAAAAATACGGGAAATCATTAAAGAAGAATTGAGAAATTTTTGGCATTTATTTGAAACAGAAATAATAGCCGTCTACCTAGTACGCAATCATTATAAAAAAGAAAACCAGGAATATATAGTCGAAAGAGATGTGATTTTGCTGGATCAAACAATGCTGGTATTTGATTATGAGAATATCAATGCCAAGAATGATCCAAAGCAAGTGGATTCAAAATTGTTCAAGTTTTCAACTTATGGAGATGATATTCGGACATTGAATGAAAATAGTCTGACCCGAAAAGCTTTGCTAAATAGGGACATGGTTTATCGTGACGGACAGCATATAGCCAAGTCCCCTGAAAAACGCTTTCCCAATCATCAATTTGCATTGTATACCGGGGATGGCATGCTCCATTCTTTGATGAGACTTTCTGGCACCAAAGAGGATTATTTTTGTATGAATCCAACAGGTTCCAGGAATTTTTTTCTTATTAGTCTGGAAAATAAATTGGAAAAATCAGGTAAAAAATATCAAGTGATTCACAAAGATCAGATTGATCAAAAGAAAAAAGAACTGCAAAAATCCAATGCGGAAAATTATCCCAAAGGTAAAGATTTGGTTTTTTCTCATTTGAGAGATAATCTATCATTTACTTTGGATGATTTTAAGAACATTGAGGATCTTAGAGATAAACTAATGCAGCGTTTAGAAATTTATTTAATATTTGCTTTTCACGCGGATATACCAATTCATAAATACAATGATATCGTTAAAGAAATACGAGAAAAAAATTGAATAAATTGTCCGCTGGATTGGATAAGGTGGAGACGGCTACAAAAAATAAACTAACTGTGGATTTGCATTCACACACTTTCCGGTGTCAGCATGCCAGTGGTGATGTGCCAGAATACGTCCGTTTCGCCAAACAAAACGGAGTGAAGGTATTTGGCGTGTCAGACCATGTGCCGTTACCTAATGAAATGTGGCCTAATGTCAGAATGTCCATGGAAGATATTGCCGGATATATAGCAGCTATAGACCAGGCTCAGTCAATGTATCCGGAAATGCGCGTCCTGCGTGCTTTTGAATGTGAGTATTTGCCGGAACTGGTAAGTTATTATCAAGAAGAGTTGATGGGTAAATGGCAATGTGATTATCTGATTTTGGGCACGCATTATATTCAGACATCGCAATGGCAAAGCGTGTATGGCGGAGTATTGAATGCCCGAGATTTGGCTGTGTATACGGATGCTTTGATAGAGGGTATGGCCTCCGGGATTTTTGCGTTTGTCGCGCATCCAGATCTTTTTGGCAATTCTTATCCTCAATGGGATGATCAATGCATTGCCTGCTCAAAAACAATTTTGCAAGCTGCTTCGGATTTGCATATCCCGTTAGAAATCAATGGCTATGGCTACCGCAAAGGTAAAAAGGCTTTTGACTGTGAAAAACGTTATATGTATCCTTGGCTGCCTTTTTGGGAATTGGCAGCTCAGTACAATGTTTCTGTGATCATCAATTCGGACGCACATCGTCCCCAGG
>CAZCVM010000061.1:0-9287 GCA_964501965.1 uncultured Leptospiraceae bacterium
ATGCTTCCGAGATAGCCGGAAAGGATAACACTTTGGTTTTTCGATTCAAAATATCTGCCAAACGAATAGGTATTATTGCCCACATCTAAACAAATAATTGCGTTTTCGGGCAAAAGATGACTGAGTTCATTAAACACATAAACTGAATTCACCCCGTTTTGGTTATTCTCTTTTGCCATTTCAGCTTTTTTATTTCGCCATTCGGTTTTGCGAGTTAAAATCTGTTCTGTTACTATTTTTGATTGTGAATAATCAGCCAGTTTTTCAGTAAACAATTTTGCGGTAATTCCCACATCGCCCCATACTGGATTCTCAACAGCATGAAATTTAGCAAGTGCCATTTGTTCATTATCTACTTGTATAATTGGCTTGTTTTTATCTATTCCTGTATGCTGCGAAAATGATGCACCAAAGACAATAAGTAAGTCGGCAGTATTCATATAGTGAGCAGAAACAGGTGTTCCGCTTTTGCCGAGTACTCCAACAGCCAAAGGATGTTCATCCGAGATTTGCCCCTTGGCTTTAAAGGTTGTTAAAACAGGAGCTTTTAGTTTTTCGGCAAATTCAATAATTTCCGGCATATTTCCCCGTGCGCCATAGCCAACAATAATTGCAGGTTTTTGTGATTTCCAAATTCTGTATTTGGCCATATTAACTGCATTTTCCGAAGGAGTAATCTGTTTATCGGCCAATCTCCCTGCGGGTTCGCCGGGTGCTTGCTCTCCGGCATCAACCGTTTGCACATCATCGGGAACAATTAAATGCGAAACATTGCGGTTTACCAATGCGTTTTTCATAGCTAAAGATGCTAATTCGGCATGTTTGCTGTCGGGCAATACAATTTTACTAAATGGCGCAACAGCCTGAAAAGCTTCGTGCAAGTCGATTTCCTGAAACGAACCCGGACCAAAATACTGGGTCTGTACTTGCCCTGTTATAGCCAAAACCGGTGTGCGGTCAACATGCGCATCCCACAAGCCTGTGAGCAAATTGGTGGCGCCAGGGCCGGCAATGGAAAAGCAAACAGCAGGCTTAGCTGATATTTTTGAATAGGCTGAAGCTGCGAAAGCCGCTGCTCCCTCGTGACGAATACCAATGTACTTAATATTGCCTTTTGCTTCCTGAACTCGGAATGCTTCGGCCATGCCCAAATTGGAATGACCGACCATACCAAAAACGTGTTTTACGCCCCAATTGACAAGAGTTTCTGCAATCACATGGCTCACTGTCCAAGCTGATTTTTGGGGTGGTGCAACACCATCATCGCGCATTTCGGTCTTAAACGATTTAAGGTCTGCATCGTGTCCCAGTGATTTGCCATTTAGTGGATTGAACGGATGACCATGCCATGGACAACGGACTACACCATCTTCAATTTTTGCGTCAATTATAGGTCCGCCCTGATGCGAGCAAATTCCTTCAATTGCACCATAATTATCGTTTAAGCGCGATAAAAGAATTTGTTGATTGAATAAACTCAGTTTTTTGCTTTCGCCTTCCTGCAACTCATCAATCTCAGCAACCTTAACCCATTCCGGTTCTTTTGTTGCGAGTTTACGTGCTGCTGCGGAAATAGTTTTAGCTTCATCGTCTTTGAAAGCGGCATACCAGTGAGCACCATCGCAACGCGGTTTGTTGCCCGAATGTCCGCAACGGCAAAGCGTGTAATGTTCGGTTGAGGCATGATCGCCTAAATCAGTATCTTCTATTTTAATACCGCCACGAACGTAATAAGGGCCATTTTTAGAAATGTGGATTTCTTCCACATCAAAAAATTCGTTGGTTTCTGTATCATTTTCAGAATACGAAAGCGCACCCGAGGGACACATTTTAACAATTCGCTTGATTTCTTCGACATTGGCACCTTCGGGGTCAATCCAAGGCTCAGTGCCCATACGAAAAACTCCGGGCAAATTATCGGTGCAGAATCCTGCATGAGAACAAATTCCGCGATTGTCGTGTATGGTGATTGACTTTCCTTCGTATTTATCTTTTTTGTCGGGTATTTGTTCATCGGAATTTTTATCGGTATAGCCGATTGAAGCATGCGTACCATCGCAAAATGGTTTATTTTTGGAAGCACCGCAACGGCATAAAGCTAGTGTCGATTTAGTGTCGATACTTTCGCTTCGTGAATTGGTAAAATTTTCTAGGTCTTTAACCTGTAACGGCCCGTTCTTTAAAGGCTTTATTATTGATTTTTTTTCTTTCATGCTAATAATGTTTGTGCTTCCTATCTTATTTCTAAATGCTCAATTTTATAGATGCTCAATATCGGTAAATTCTGCAACCACCGAATTATCAGTAACTACATCATTCACTGTCAATTTATGAATATCGTATACACCGTTTGTACGAGCAAAAACTTTGAGTTCGTTGTTAGCTGCTGTGTAAAAGTTCACGAAACCCTCTACTCCTTTTTCGGTATCAAAAAGTTCGCGCAATTGCTCGTTTTGTGTAGCAATACCTGCCGGACAAGTCCCTGTATGACAAACTCTAGCCTGAATGCAACCTATTGATATCAGCGAAGCAGTAGCAAGTGCAACCGCATCAGCACCCAGTGCAATGGCTTTGGCTATATCGCCACTTGTGCGAAAACCACCTGTAATACAAAGCGTCACATTGCTTTGAACTTTATCGAGATATTTTCGGGCACGGCGTATGGCAAATATGGGCGGAATGCCTACATTGTCTTTCAAAAATTTCGGCGACGAACCTGTTGCGCCTCCGCGACAGTCAATTGTAATAAAATCAGGTTGGGCTTTCAAAGCAAATTCAATATCTTCTTCAATATGCCCCGATGCGAATTTAATTCCAACGGGTTTGCCGCCGGTAACTTCGCGAATATGCCCTACTTTTTGTATCAGATCATTCAAATTTTCCAGGCCTGAAAGTCTACCGGGCGAAATGCTGTCTTCGCCTTTTTTTAATCCGCGAATTTGTGCGATTTCACTGGTAACCTTATGCCCTGGAAGGTGTCCGCCCAATCCTGGTTTTACGCCTTGTCCAATTTTTATTTCAACTGCATCTGCCTGAACAATCGATTCATCTTTGTGCGAAAAAGCAGCCGTTCCGAGTTCGTAAATGAATTTTTGGGCTGCTTTGCGTTCATCGGGCAGCAAACCGCCTTCGCCTGAACAAGTTGCGGTGCCAACCATTGCCGAGCCTTTTGCTAATGCAATTTTTGCCTCACGCGATAGCGCACCAAACGACATGTGCGACACATAAAACGGCATACTAAGTTCCAATGGTTGTTTAGCTGTTTTACCGATAATTGTTTTGGTATTTACCGCAATATCTTCGTTTAACGGCATTTTGTGTAATTGCGCTCCTTTAAAAACCAAAGTATCCAGGGTTGGAAATTCACGCAAAGTAGACATGGCAGAATTCTCACTTTGCCCAGTTTGAGCCAGCTTTTGTATTTCAGCTACTTTTTCATTTTTATTTAACCCAATATTCTGCGCCTTTCCTTCGTCGCGAAATTTAGTGTACCAATGTTGCCCGTCGCAAAAAGGTTTGTTTTTAGAATTTCCGCAACGGCAAAGGGCGTAATGTTCATTGCTTTCGGGTTTGTCATCATCAAAAAGTTCAATATTTCCACTTACAAAATAGGGCCCGTCTTCAACAATTTTGACCTCAGGTTGTTCCGAAAAATTATCATACTTCACACCGTCAATGGAATAACTGAGCGCACCGGAAGGGCATTTTTTTATGGTTTCAATTATTTTTTCTATGGTTTCGGCATTGGGGTCAATCCAGGGCTCCACTCCCATACGAAAAACTTTGGGCAAGCCATCGGTACAAAATCCGGCATGCGAACAAATTCCTCTGTCATCGTGAATGGTAATTTGTTTGCCGAAGTAGTTATCTACTTTTCGTGGCTGCCTGTTGTCCTGTTTTTTATCGCTCCAATCTATTTTGCCATGAGTTCCATCGCAAAAAGGTTTACTTTTAGATTTTCCACAACGACAAAGTGCAGTGGTCAGATTTTTAAGTGTAAAAATATTAGTATTAGCTTCTATCAATTGTTTTAATCTCTTAACAATCAGCGGACCATTTGAAGATGTACTAAGGCTTATTTTATTCATATTTTATTCATATTATAGCAAAATTATTTATTTGTATTGCAGAAAACCAAGGAGCAGAGCTTGCTGCCACAGAGTTTGCTTGTTAAATCTTTAGATTTTTAAAAAACTTCTAGTCCATGTTATGTCTTTCAATTTTGTTGTCCATTATCTTTTAATTTTTTTCAATCCCCTGAACCCCTAAACACATTTATAAATAATAAATTTCCATTGCTGTTTGACTTTGCCAGGCTATTTAAATAACTATATTGAAATTTTGGCGATTTGATAGCAAGTATATGGTTTATGAAATCAATGTCAGAGACTATGATAAAACTATAAGAATGTTCAAAAATGATTTGCGGTTATCTGAGGGAGACAATCTCGATGCACAAATGGCCATGCCCACCAAGCCAGTAAGCACTGCGGCTATCCCTGCTACAGCCGAGATATCGGAGAAATAAGGAAACGGAATAACAACTATATCGCCTTTTATAAATCTTTCCACGCTTGATCCTCGACAGGTGAAAGCCACTCTTTTTCCAAAGAAGATTCAGACTGTATGTATATTTCAATTTTTTTTTGCTGTTTATGCTCAAGAAATCGCACAAAGTCCAGCACTTCGGTGATCATAGGTTCTGGCAGGTTTTTAATTTCTTCGATAAGAATATTTTTTGCGTTCATATTTGTGCTCTCGGAATTTAAGTCTGTCTGTGCTTAGAACAAGATTTGCTAGATGAGCATGATTGGCAAAAACCAGAAAAAAAGAAAATAAAAAATATCTTAGAAAAATCTACCTATGAAGACCGCACAGGTATCCCCCTAATGTCTTCTAAAAATAGCTTATCACGAAGAAATAAGCAAACTTCCCAAAGTAAAATAATTGCAATTATGCCCTTCGCCCGGGCGAAACATTTCAAGGGCAATATGCATCGCTTAGTTTGGTACAAGCAATCAAGCAGACTTAAAATAAATAGAGGTTTCTTTATTTCATTTTGTATTTACGTTTAAATTTTTCAACACGCCCTGATGTATCCAGCAATTTTTGTTTCCCGGTATAAAATGGGTGACAGTTGGAACAAATTTCCACATGTATATTTTTTTTCGTTGATCTTGATTGGATTTTGTTGCCGCAGGCACAGGTAATTTCCGTATCAAAATACTCTGGATGAATTCCCTTTTTCATGGCTTATCCCTATTAATTATCCTTATTAAAACTTATTTCAAAAGCAAAATTTTGTATAGTCTTTTTCCTGGCAAGCACATTTTTTTCATTCCTCAAATGCCCCCTAGTTAAACAGTCCTGTTATTAGGCAATTTCTAAACTTTTTCTAAGCCCAATTGGGCCCGTTTGGGGACCATTGACCATTATTTAGCTCCGTTTTTTAGCCATTCCGGAGCCATTCATTAACCATTCATTAACCATTCATGGAAGCTAAAAATTCCTCATTACTGCTTGTTCCGCGCATTTTTTCCAGCAACAATTCCATGCCTTCCACAGTAGACAAACTAGACAAAAACTTGCGCAAGACCCAAACTTTATTGAGTTCTTCTTGATCTTGCAGCAATTCTTCTTTTCTGGTCGATGATTTATTGATATCAATCGCCGGAAAAATCCTTTTTTCAATCAATTTGCGGTCCAAATGGAGCTCAGAATTGCCTGTGCCTTTGAATTCCTCAAATATGACTTCATCCATACGACTGCCCGTATCCACCAATGCAGTCGCGATAATCGTCAAACTGCCGCCAAATTCTATATTCCGCGCAGCACCAAAAAAACGCTTGGGCCGATGCAAAGCATTGGAATCCACTCCTCCAGACAATATTTTGCCGGAAGCGGGCACAACCTGATTGTAAGCACGCGCTAACCGGGTGATAGAATCCAGCAAAATAACAACATCTTTTTTGTTTTCTACTAAACGCTTTGCCTTTTCCATTACCATTTCCGCAACTTGTACATGACGGGTGGCTGGTTCGTCAAATGTAGAAGCAATAACATCTCCTTTGACAGATCTTTGCATATCTGTCACTTCCTCAGGTCTTTCATCAATCAACAACACCATCATAATGATATCAGGATGATTGTATGTAATGGCATTTGCTATTTTTTGCAATAAAATTGTTTTCCCTGTTTTGGGAGGAGCCACAATCAAGCCACGTTGACCTTTACCAAAAGGACTGATCAAATGGATAATCCTAGTTTCAAAACCTGAAGGTTCATGTTCCAGGTTGATTCGTTCATCTGGATACAATGGCGTCAAATTATCAAACAACAATCTGGGCTTCAGATTGCCGACCCGTTCAAAATTGAGCATTTCCACGCGAAGCAAAGCAAAAAACCGTTCATTGTCTTTGGGTGGACGAATTTGACCAGAGACAGTATCTCCAGTACGCAAAGCCAGGGCTCGAATCTGAGAAGGCGAGACATAAATATCATCTGGGCCCGGCAAATAATTGTAATTGGGAGAACGCAAAAATCCATATCCATCTCCCAATATTTCCAAAACTCCTGTAGAAAAAATATAACCATTTTTATCTGTTTGCGCTTGCAAAATCGCAAAAATTAAATCTTGTTTTTTTAAGTTTTCTGAACCATCTATTTCCAAAGAAGCTGCCAATTCCAATAACTCCCGAGAATCTTTGGTTTTCAGTTCATTCATGTCCAGCCGGTCTTCCGGGGCCACTTCAGATTCGGGAATCAATAAATCTGCGCGATTTACATATTGATTATTGGAGCCAGAATTGTTTTTTTCTTTTTTCTTTCTGCTTCGGCCTCTTTCCGTATTGTTCCTGCTATTGGTCGTTTCCGTTGATCTAGCCATCGTTAATCCTTTTTTTTCCTTTTCATTTGTTTTTGTCCTATTAAAAATTATTTTATTGTACTATTAATAATATTTTTTCAATTATTTTCTCATTATTTTCCCAAGCATTTTCTAATGATTGTCGAATATCTTAGGATACAATTATGGATTAATATATGTATACTCATTTTATACAATTTTGAATAATTATTGGATAAGGTTTTCCTTATTTTTCCGATCCGCAATCGAAACAGGTCATTTCAATTTGAGGAGTAAAACAATTTTCCAAGTTTTGTTGTACTAAAAGTTGTATTATTGTGCTGCATTTATTTAAGAAAATACAAAAATACATAATAATAATACACTAAAATGCATCATTTTGATCGCAATGGACTGGAAAAGGATATCTTTTGTTCGATTTATATTTAGGTTCTATTTTTAAATCGGTAAATAAATAAATCACCCTATAAGAACGTCAACAATTTTTTTAAAAATTGAAAGCAGAACAGTTTCCTGTTCTGCTTTGGTCAATTCGTGCAGTATGTAGTCGGCGATGGAAGGAGGGTATTCGCTTCCTACGTTTCTATTATCGTTTTTAAGGCAATCAATCTTGATACTATCCGCTATTTTTTCTTTTCGTAAAAAATAAAATCAAATATTTGGCTCGTGTCTATGATTTTTCTCATTTTCTGGCTCCAAATCCGTTACTTTCTTAGCTTGCAATAACGGATCCAGATTGGTTTGGAGTGCGTGAATTTGTTGTTGCAAAGATTCGGGTAGAATCACCACAGAGTCATTGCGCTTTTGCCACAGAATTTCTTCCATATTAATATGCAAATCAGCCATATCTTGTTGCAAAATAACCCATTTTTCCCGTAAATCCACCGGCGTCCATTCAGGATTGTTTGCTACACCCTTTTTGTTCCCTTCTTTGGGGGACAAGCTAGATAAAAATGCCAGCCAACCTTTTTGGACATAAGGAAAAATTTTGCGTGCTAAGATTACCACGACAAAAGGCAAAATTAATAAAATATTGGCTCGAAACAATTGCCACGCAAAAGCATGGTTAAAAGAAAAAATACTGTGCAGCCAATACAAAAAAACATCTGCCAGCAAAATAGAACTCAAAAACAATCCCTTGCCAGGCGGCACCCCCAAAAATGAAATCAATCGGCCAATGAAAATGACTAAAACCAGGTAAAACAAAACAAAAAGACCCAGAGTCTGGTCCAGTGCCGAAAAAAATGACCGAAGATTCTGAATCATTATTTGGATTTTTTGAAAAAAATCCTTAATATTTTGAATATCCTTTTTTAGTGCTGCGATACTATTTGTGATACTATCACCAAAGCCGCTCGTATAAACGACCGTTTTCGTATGGGAAATATCACTGGAGTCTTGATACTGCTGCCTACCAACAGAAAACAAAGACAAAACCAACAAAAAATGAATGTAAAACAATTGTAAACGCAACAAATCAAACCTCTAATAAGGCATCATTGGTTTGATCACTCGTTTCAACCGGTTTAAATTTCGGCGATAGCTCCTGCTTTGCTTGTCTTTGGCCAGCTCCTTTGCAAAAGTTGTTTTCATTTCATTTCCTTTTTTATGCAATTTCAAATAGAGATTGTCCCGCCACTCGTTAGAGTTTGAAAGAACCCTCCAGCACAAACTATGCCAGCTTTTTTTCTTGTCCAGTATTTTTATTACTGTCTGGCAGAAAAATATATCCCAAAAACACACTCAATTGACAATGGTGCAAAATCCGAAAATAAACTGTCGTTTGGAAAAAAAAAGTTCCGTTGATTTTTTGATAAATTTAGGGTTATCCTTTCATTTTCATTTTTTAAATTTGAATTAATTTTCTATTTAAAACTTTTTCAATTTTATTTATTGTTTTCAAATTTGGATTTGCTTTTCCTGGTTTTTCCCATCTTTGATATGTTTGTTGCTTAACATCCAATTTATTTGCCAAATCTAATTGAGTAAATCCTGATTCTTGTCTAGCTAATTTAAGAGCTATAGCAAAAGAAACAGTATAATCTGGCTGTATAAAGTATATATTTTTTCCCTTTAATCTCGAAGGTCTTGGTACTTTAATTTTTCTAGAATCTATAGAGGATAAGTATCCTGATAATGCTTCTATAGCAAATTTTTTTGCTATTTCTAAAGACCCTCCATAAGTAAAACAACCTTCTAAATCTGGAAATTCTACTTCATAAATTTTATCTTTTTTATTCAAAAAAATTTTTGCTGGATATTCTAACATCATTTTACCCCCGCCAATTTTAGAATATTATTTAGAGTTCCTGTTGGAATTTCTTTCGAACCGTGAATTGGGAGAACTATCGTTTTTTCTCCTTTTTTCATAACGTGGTGCGAACCATTAATTCTGTCCACAATCCATCAATCATTTTTAAGT